>JABSRG010000046.1:17794-33576 GCA_013215165.1 Opitutales bacterium
CCCCCCCCCCCTTCAACCTTGAGATCTGCGCTCGGAAATCCCCTTCGAGTATGCCTCGGCTTGTACTAGATTGAGCGGAAAACGACTTCAAAGCCTCCATTTTTAATCAAAGTGACGGATGCGCCTATGAAACGGCCTAAACTCTCATGAATGAAAACATCGAACGAGTCCGACTCACGAACAACGACCCGCTAAACAACCAACCTGGGACAGGCTCTACCTACTCTGTATCATGCAAAGATAAGTCGCCGCCCAATCGAATTTGTTTAAGTGTAGAATTGAGTTTCTTGCTCATAGTGGGAAGAATTTTAAAATTAATCTTAATTAAGTAAACGGCGAACATGTATCTTTTTATCACTTCTAGCTGAATCGGGCTGTCTCTACCCACAAAACTCATTGCCTGAAAGTGCGCCAACCGCCATAGCCAGGCCTTAGACCATACACCGCCCCCGTAGACGTAACTACAGCACAAAAATTCAATCCGACTTTCGAGCTTAAAAGAATTCGTTTTAGTCTGCACATAATCGCGATTTTTCGAAAAAACTTTATCAATAAAAACAAAATCTTGGTAACGCCCCATCCGAAGCCATAGGTCATAGTCCAAAGAAAGGTGTAGCCTTGAATTTATACCTCCAACCTGGTAGAAAAAATCTCTGAGAAAAAAAACCGAAGGTTGGCAGATATAGGTATGGTTCAGCAATTCATCATAACACCACTGTCTAACAGGCATCTGCCCTATCACAGAACCATTTTCGTCGACTTTCAGTGTTCGCCCATAAATTGCGGGGTTAGATTTCGATTCATTAGAAAAATAGTCGGAAACAAACCTAAGAGTCCCTGAGACATACTCATCGTCAGAATTCAACCATGCTATTATTTTATATTTGGCTAAAGAGACTCCCTTATTGACTGCATCTCCTTGGCCACGATCCTTCTCCGAGACAAATGTAATATCTAAACTCGGAAAGAGCCTAACTACATTCTCTGTTTCGTCACTGCTACAGGCATCACAAATAATTACTTCAAGTAGCGGATGTTCCTGATCTTTCACAGATTGTAACGCGGATCCTAAGAATCTGCCTTGATTGAAAGAAGGAATAATCACACTTACCCCATGTTGGCTCATAGATTTAAAATCCTTTTAAGTAGTCGCTCACCAAAAATAATTCGAAAGAAAAACAATCGGAATTTGGAACCCACTAAGTAAAACTTAATGTCCCTAAATTTTTTAAGACGCCTTTCTAATTCGATAATCCTTTTATCCTTGTGAGATATTGCTCGCTGACTGCAAATCAGCTCCTCCCTCATAGTTTGTAATGCAGATGACAGTTGCTCGTTCCTAGAAATCAAATTTTCTTTACGTCTCTGCAAAATTAAGACCTCCGCTGCATTCTTATTTAAATCACTTTCGAGTCTAGAAATCTTGCAGTCTAGTTGCTTTAGCCTAGTAGCATACCTTTGCTTCTGTCTCTGAGTAGTGCTAAAAGCCCTTTTAAGTCTCTGCTCTAATATGATGTTCTTCTTAATCAAAGATGCACCAGATTCGTTTCTACTAGAGATGAAGACCGGTCCATCTTTCACACCAAGGGTCGAGTTTCGACAAATTTTAAAGGGGTCAAAACGCTCAGAGACCCGAAAGTGCATAGCAATCTCATTAAAAAGATCAATTGAAGGTTTAATGGCAGATAAAAGCCCAGAAGGGAGCTCCGATTGGCCTGAGCTATGACCAGTGTGCCTAGAGAAAATTGAATCGTAATTAGCTCTCCAATCAACTCCTATCCGCCCAACCAAATTCCTAAGGCTTTCAATTGATTCTGAGCATAATTCTTCATGGATGTAAATCGATGTGTTTTTGAGCAACCCAGATCCAACCTGTTCATAATTGAATCTGTTTGTAAAATGCCAATACAACACCTGAGCCCCAACGATACCGAACATTCTGAGGCTTTCACGATAATTCAAATACTCTTCTCCAAAAATAGCGACCGACTGCTTGTCAAAACGATGAAAATCACTCGCATACAGCCCTTCTCCAAAATGACTAAAGGTCTTAGCCAGAGAACTGACTACTCGGATGGGATTACGAACAATGAAAATGATTTGTACATCAGGAGCAATTGCTTCCAAAAACAGCCCGCGTGAACTAGCTCGGATAAATTTGGCTAAAAAATTAGGATAATCCCCAATTAGCTGCTTAAAGTGCCGGTAACAGAATGTATTCTCTAAGCCTTCCAATGACTCAACATAAAGAGGAATCGTTTTATTTGCGAGAATACCAGCAGGAGAGGAATTATCAATCGTTGACAGAAAAGGCCCTAATTCCTCGTAGGATTTACCCCATGTCGGTTTACCCCAATAAAATGGTTCATAAATCCCATATGGATGGACACCATCTTGCTCTAAAACTCGATACAAAAAATCGAATAAATTCGATGTGCCTGATCGACCGTTCCCTGATATAATAAGACTCATTTAGGAGGCTCAACAGAAAGTTTTTTATACAACAATTTGTAGCTCTCTTTCATTTTGTGAATTGAATAGTTCTCTTCAACATGTGTTCGAGCCTCCTTTTTATATCTTTCCAGAATACCTTGATTTTGGCATAGACTTATAATAGATTTGCTCATTTGTTGAACATCGCCTTTTCGACAAAGCAACCCAGTATGTTTGTTGATAACTATTTCAGGGACACCGCCCACGTCAAAAGCCACAACGGCGAGACCCGAAGCATGTGCTTCCAAGAGAGTGTTTGGTAAATTGTCCTGGATAGAAGTAAAAATGAAAATATCCGATAGACCCATATACCTCGCTACTATACGGTGGTCATCCACATATCCAACCTCGATAACTCTGACTATCGTCGACTCAAAATCCACGCCCAAACCTCCCTTTCCGAGCACCAACAAGTCTATTTTCACTGGAGACGATTTGACTAAGCGTTCAACTAACTCGATCAAAAGAGCACCTCCTTTTCTCGGATTTCCGTCCACACGCTCGGCTGCGAAAAGTAAAACTACGGCATCCTTACGAATCCCGAGATTCACTTTGTATTTTGAATCTTTGGCGGGTTGGAAAATTTCCAAATCAACACCGTTAGGAATATGATGCATCCGCTCCTTGCGGAAAGTGCCTGCTTCAACGTTCACCTTAGCTAGCCATTCCGATGGGGAAACCGCATGAACTCCTGACTTCTCAATTATGCGGTGCTTGTAGCGACGATTAAGACGAGTCCCATCTCGTTGCAATTTCGGATAAAAATCCAAATGAGGACACTTACCACAAGCAACCTTCCATCGCTCACAACTCAGAGGATATGCACAGTGCCCAGTAAGTGACCACATGTCATGTAGCGTCCAAACCACGGGAGCAAATTGAGACAACTTTTGAAGTAGACTGATCTGGAAAAACCCCAGATCGCCCCCATGGATATTGTGAAGGTGAATAATATCCGGCCTCATGCTCTTCGCGCGAGACAGTATATGCTTCTGCGGAATTGGGAGGTGCCTATACTGAATGCCTACCTGACAATTGATAAAATATGGCAGGGTATGCTCCCAGAATGAATCACGATTTCCAGATCGCAGCTGCTCCACTCCACCAAATCTAGAAGCTTTTCGCATGACCAAAGTGTGAACCCTGATCCGATCAGCCTTCAGGGCGTCGGCGAGACGCATGGCCGCAAGGCCGGCTCCTCCAACGACATCATCGGTGTTGATGGTAAGAACTTTCATTCCTAAGAGACAGCCTCGCGCAATGATTTTTTGTATTTATCAATGTTAGCCCAGGGCATATCAATCTGCGGCCTGTAGGGTGAATCAAGCAGCCCTTTCAGCTTTTCCAAACATAATCGCTCCACAACAGGCAAGCCTGTCTCCTTCGCTATCTCAGTCGCCCGATTATCGACGCTTACGATCGCGCTCAGGCACTTATGCTGCAATGCACGGACTCCTGCGTGCAAACGTGTGCCGACGTAGTCGACTGTACCTGATGAGAGCTTGGAATCCAACGCTGCTAAGCTGGGAGGTAATAATTCGAAGTCTTTAATGTCTAATGATTTAGCATATTTCAAATCCCCTCCACCCTGTATCCATAAATAAGTCTTTTTATATCTTTGTTTGAGAATTCTGAGCATCCTTGAATCCGCCTCTTTGTGTGGTTTGTAGAAAGTGATTGTAGTCACAACCTCCTCCTTGCGCTCCTTCGAGACCTCTGCCATATGATCAGCATCAAGCCCCCACATTGTTACACAGCCGGTGTTCAAGACATTTGAAATGCCAACACTTTTCAACTTTTCCAAAGTATAACCGTCTCTTACTGAGTGGTAGGCAGCCTTGTGCAGAATATTTTTGAGAAGATTAGTGGTATATTCATTAGGAGCGGTTTTCTGATACTGCCACCAACCGACAGCCATCAGAATAATATTCCTCAATTCATCAGCATTACGCGGCTCAAGCTTCCACTGGTTTACTCTACGCTCAGGCTCCGAATAAATTTTCTCGAAAACGGGAAGCTCTTTCTGCCAAGTTAGCGGCATCTTCATATTCGCTGAAAGCAAGTTTGTCCCTCCAACAACAGAGAAATTTGACTTACTTATCATTTTTTTTGATTCAACCCCCAAGTAGTCATGTGTCGCGACATTCACAAAATACTCCAGGGGAAAGATATCGCTAAGCTGTTTCTTAACGGCATCCATTATGATTTGGTCGCCCAGATTTTCGCTCGCGATAGATGTATCTAATATCGTAATCATTTTAGTCCAAAGAATTTTAAAATCGTTTTTTGGTGTGCGTCTACCGATCTCTTACCAGCATAAGACAAAGCAAATCGATGCATTTCAATATAAGCAGAACTACCAGTATCAGGTAAACAGCTGATCGTGTTAACAAACGAACCGATATCGTGGGCTTTGTAAGAGAGACCAACACCGAACTTTCCAACCCTATACCCGATGCAACCATGGGAAGATGCCAAAACGGGTTTCCCATAAGCCATAGAAAATGCAAACACTCCGCTAGAGCCCTGGTAATCAGCTGTATAGGGGAGGACAACATAATCAGCATTTGAATACTGCTCCTGAATCACTTTTTCTTCAAAGTACCCGTCGTGCCATTCAATAGAATGGCTCAACGACAAGAGCTGCGCCCTGAGATTGACTGTGTCTTGCGCAAGTCTTCCATACAAAACAAACTCGACTGATTCTCTTGGAAACCGAGGGTGCTTCACCACTCGGAGAACATCGATAAGACCTTTTCGGCGTGTCTGAATCCCCACTAGCAGCAGCCTCAACTTACGGACTCGCGGCCGCCCCAGACTCGGTTGGCTAACCCTGGCAAGTAATTCTTTGGGGCCTGGATCAGGAATATCCAAACAGCAACTCATCTTTTTTTTCAAACCTAGGTCACCATCGAACACCCGCTCATCTAGAACCCCGAACTTAGCATTTGGAAATGAATTCAATAGGCTCATACAGGTCTTTCTCTTATTCGAATATTTCTTCCCTAACCCAAATCGACGTCGAACCCTTCGGAAAAAAGACTTCGGAAGAGGGTTAACGACCCTTGAAAACCAATGCTCAAAATCGTAATCAACCAAAATCATCGGAATTTGCGACTTTAAAGACGGACGTCGACGCACTACATCATACAATAAAGGGAAAAATTCTTTAACTCCCGTAAAGTAAATTCCCGACGGCGGGCTATCCCCTTCTATAACATTCTCAAGAAAATTCGCAACATCCTCGACAACCCGTTCAGGTATAAGACCAAACCAGAAATCGTCTGGAAGCAGAAGTTTGTTCAAGACTTCTATTCCAGATCCCTCAAATATGGCCTCGCCATGACAGTCTAGCCCCTGAGATCGCGTCAGAACCTGAACCTTCCCATAGGGCAAAAATGCACCGGCGGCGTGGTGAGTGAAAAACAAACGGCTACCCCGCAAGATAGGGTCGACGATCAAAAAAGAGCGCTTAGGCTTCATTCGATCTTCAACTTAGTACGATACCAGTGATAGCATGAATATTATCCAGCACTGATCCTAGATTTTGAAAAATGAATGAACTACCTGAGACTACAAGACACATACCTAAAAACCCGAATTCTGGCTCTCTATTCGATCGTGTAAAGAAACAATTACTACCCGAAAAACGCACCCTAATTTTCATTCACATCCCAAAAACAGCTGGAACTACTTTGGTAAGAAGAATCAAACTCAACTTTAAAAATAATGCCCTTGCTCTACCGACCGACAATCTAAGATCAAAAATTGAGAACATTCGCGACTTCCCGAACGACTACGAAAAGTACCGCTTTATTCACGGCCATTGCCCACATGGCCTCGGCAGGCTCTTGGCGAATGATTCAAAATCTATCACATTGCTCCGAGATCCGGTCGAGCGAGTGATTTCGTCGTTTTATCATATAAAGAGATTCTCCCAACACCCTCTACATCATGAAGTCTCGAAAATGAATGTGGTAGACTTTTCTCAAAACCAGCATTGGCCACAATTCTACAACTCAAGTACTCGACTTCTTGGAGCAGAGATGGGCAATTTTTCTCTGGAAGAATACCTCAGGTTCAACAAGTCCATCGCAGATGAAAATTCTTACGCAAGAGCAGAGTTCGCCGTTAACAGCGAGATTCTTGTGGGCATACAAGAGCACTTCGAGGAATCGACTCTTCTTTTTAAACGAATCCTCAACCTGAAAAACATCGATATGACCGGATCAGAAATGATAAATCGAAACAGACCCAGAACTAATGAGTTTTCAGAAAGGGAAATCGAGAAGATACGAGAATCTCAAGAGCTTGACCAGCGATTATATGAGGTTGCAAAGCAACGGTTTGTCACTCTTTGCGATCAGGCTGAGATTGAAGTGGCCTGACTTTACTGGACAAAGGGTACTTTAGCTTTGCTTTCTATTAGTTGTTGTGGATGCAAGCAGTCAAGCATCCTCCCTTGCCCCCCATGGGGGCGCGATTTTTTCCTCGAACTGAATGGGGTTCTGATAGCCCAGCGAAGAGTGCTTTCTGTAGCGATTGTAGAACACTTCGATATATTCAAAGACATGGCTGGGGACAGCCTCTTCGTCTTTGAAGACCACCCCTCTGACGCTGGAGCTCTTGTATCATCCATAGAAGGACTCTTGAGCGGCATTATCATAGCAGTTTCCCTGGGGACTCATACTTTGAGTGATGCCAAAGCTTGGCAGCAGATGACTGTATTCGTAGCTCGAACACGTGCTGCCACGATCGCTGTGATGTATCAGACCTTCGGGGATTTCACCTCCGCGTGTCATCACTGCTGAGTGCAAAGCCGCGCAGATTAAAGCGCTGTTGTTCGAGGCAGACACGCTCCAACCGATGATTCTTCGACTACACAGATCCATAACTGTTGCAAGGTAGCACCGGCCCGCATCAGTGCGCAGATAAGTCGTATCCGCGACCCAAGCTTGATCACAAAGATCGGGTTCACCGAGTTCACGCAGCAGGTTGGGGCTATATCGAATGGCACTAAGTTAAGGCTGTTTCCTTCGATTTGTTAATGGTGAAAAAAATGGGTTGGTGGCGACTTTAAGAGAGGCTTTTTCGCAGAACTCAGCAAGTTTTAGGGTGTGAAAAAAACAAACATACTTCGACTCCATGATTCACCTATCTGGCGGCCGCCGCCAAAAGACTATGCTGGGACGTTTAAAAGATGCTTTGCAGGCTGCTCAGGAGCGTTCAATCAGTCATGGGAATCCTCTTTGAAGATGTCTTACCGGCACATGTTTAAAGCGCTTTTTCAATGCGCAAACGCACCTTTTGTCAGCGCAACACATTCTGAGTTTGGCTGGGACAGTTTTGGTCAGCGGGTGAGGGAGGACCTGTGGCGAGCCTGCGTCATGCTTTGCGCGGTGCTCAGGCGATACAAGCCGGTAAATGCATTTCGCGTCTCTTCTACATCGACATCGGCCTACGCTCAAGCGCGGGAGCGCCTGAAGACCGCACTCATTCAAGATGCCTACGAGCGTGTGCTCAATGCGCTCGGAGCGGGCGAGACCGTGCCCGGCTTTGCTGGGCATCGCATTCATTTGGTGGACTCAACCACAGTTACTGCCGCTGACACCCCTGATACTCAAAAGTGTTTTACTCAGAGTAGTCAGTGTGCACCAGGCCACTTCATTCTCATAGAGATTTGATCGAATGCATATTTGTGAAGGAATCAATCTGTATGCGAACCGATCGGCCTTAGTCTGAATTTGAAGTAGTTAAAATGATTGGCCACGGAAGACGCGAAATTGCGTGGGGTGTGTGGTTGGGGGTAGAGTGTATCTGATGCCTTGCTGGGGGAGATTTTTTATGGGGTCATGACGAAGCATGTCCGTCCAAGTTTCTTGTGGATTGTAAAAAACACGGCTCCTTTGAGGGGGCCGTGTTTCTTTGGGTGGGGTTGACTGGAGTCTCGGCTTTACGCTTCGGCCAGGGTGGCTTCGATGAAGTTTTCGGCAAAGGGTTGGTAGCCGGTCCAGAATTGTTGGGCTATGGTGTCGGGGAAGGCGTGGAAATCGCCGGCTTCGATGGCGCGGACAATTTCGTTGGCCACGACGCTGGGTGGGTCGCCCACGTCGCCGAATCCGGCTTCGTGGGCCATGTCGGTTTTGATGGGGCCGGGGTGGACGCTGACGACTTGGGTGTTTTGTTCAGCGAGTTTTTCGCGGAGTCCTTGGGTGAGGGAATACGATGCCGCTTTTGAGGCGGAATAGGTGGCGAAGTCTGAGAAGTTTTTCAGGGATGCTACCGAGTTGAGCTGAGCGAGCACGCCGCCGCCGTTGGCTTTGAGGATGGGTGCAAAAGCTTGGGCGATGCGCAGTAGGCCGTAGACGTTGGTCTCGAGTTCTTCTTTGAATGTATCAATCGCGTGAGGATCGAGGGGTGAAGCGAGGCGCAGGATACCGGCGTTGTTTATGACGATGTCTACGTCGCCCGCAGCGTCGGCAGCGATTTGGACTGAATCTGACTTGGATACGTCCAGGGCGAGGGGGACTATTTTGTCTCCGTATTGATCCGCTAGTGGCTGGACGGAGGCGATGTTTCGGGCGGTGGCGTATACTTTTTTCGCCCCCGCGGCTAGGACGGCTTCGACGATTGTTTTGCCGATACCACGATTGGATCCCGTGATGAGGATAGTGCTGTTTGCTATGTTCATATCTTTGACCGTTAGGTTTAGGTTGTTGAAAAAAAATGCGTTAAGTGCGAAGGATTTGTTTCTGGGTGACTTCTAGGGCGCTGCGGATGACTTCTTCGGATGTTGAGATCCGTCCGACTAGGGCGACGCCTTGGCTAATGCAGAGGAGGGTGCGTGCGACATCACGGGGTGCTGCGGAGAGCTTGAGTTCCCCATTCGCCGATGCTTGTTCCATGGCGTCGGTGAGGAGGTCTTCTACAAGGGTAAGGCCTTCACGTAGGGTTTCGGCAGCTTCGATGTCTGCGTCGTCGAAATCTGCCATGCATGTGCCCAGGAGGCAGCCTTTGCTTTGAGGCTCACTGTGGCTTTGAATCCAGATTGAAAAGAGTGTTTGGAGATTTTGGACCAGGGAGTCGCTGTTGGGATCGAAGAGCACCGCGGTCATGTCGCTGATGGACTTGCGGGTGTAGGCGCGGATAGCTTTGAAGAAGAGCGAGCGCTTGTCCCCAAAGGTGTCGTAAAGGCTTTTTTTGCCGATGCCCATGGCTTCGGTGAGCAGGGAAAGCGAGGTGCCATTGTATCCGTGCGTCGAGAAGACATTGATGGCATCCATCAATGCTGCGTCTGGATCAAATTGTTTGGCGGGACCTGGCATGTGTTTGAAGTTTGCTAACCTAAACCGATCAGTCAAGTATGGAGTTTGAAAAAAGTGTGTTTTTTTGAAAAGGATTTTTTCTATCCGCTAATGGACGCGAATGAGCGCTAATTTAATTGTGTGGTGCCCAGCTCTTTGTGGTGATCGGGAAACTGGGGTTCGGAGCTGTAGAGAGCCGAGCTGGGGCTTGGCGTTCCCAGGAGGGGAGTCGCGTTCTTTCCTAAGCTGCGGAGGTCGCTGCGATTGCTTTTTTACTGCCTAAGCTCGCTGGGTCTAAGATGAGCGCAATTGATCCGTCGCCGAGAATTGCTCCGCCGGCGACACCTTGGATGCGACCGACAAGCGAGCCGAGATTCTTGATCACTACCTCTTGTTTACTGATCATTTCGTCAACAAAGAGTGCGATAGGGCGCCCGATCGTTTCGATGATAACGAGGATGCCATCAGTCAGATCGTTCTTCGCCTCAGGGATGTTGAACTGTTCGTGGAGCCGGATGATTGGAAGTGTTTTTCCGCGGAGTTCGATGACTTCTACATTACCCTGAATTTTAGAGAGCTGATCTGCGTCCGGTTTCATGGCCACCTTGATGGTTGGGGTGGGGAGGATAAAGCGCTCTTCACCGACCCTCACTATCAGGCCATCGATGATTGCCATAGTGAGGGGCAGTTTGATCTGAAAAGTGGTGCCATGTCCGTATTCGGAAGAGACTTCCACAGAGCCGCGGAGGTTTTCGATGTTGCGTCGGACTACGTCCATTCCCACGCCGCGGCCTGATAGGTCTGTCACTGACTCGGCAGTGGAGAATCCTGCTGCGAAGATAAGATTTTCGATTTCATTCTTCGACATTTGGGCATCGGGAGATACGATGCCGCGTTCAACAGCTTTTTCTAAAATTTTCTCGGTATGGAGTCCTTTTCCATCATCTGACAATTCGATGACGATTGACCCCCCCTGGTGAAATGCTCCCAGTCGGACTGTGCCAGTGGCTGACTTTCCGGCTTCGATCCGCGCTTCGGGGCTCTCCAAGCCGTGGTCGATGGCGTTGCGGATCATATGAACGAGCGGGTCGCCGATCAACTCGATGACGTTGCGGTCCAGTTCGGTTTCCTCACCCGATGTTTCAAAGTCTACTTTTTTGCCCAGGTTGGCTGCGATATCCCGGACCATGCGGCCTGCCTTTTGAAAGGTGGGTTTAATCGGGACCATGCGCAGGGCCATTGAGGTATGCTGCAGTTCTTTTGTGATCCGCGATAGCTGAGATATGCCGCGCTGAAGCTGCATGTTTTTATGATTCTCGTCGCGCGTGCTTTCGTGGATCTGGCTTTGCACAATCACCAATTCGCCGACCATATCCATGAGGTTGTCGAGTTTTGTGGTCGATACGCGTATGAAGCTTTCGTCCGCTTTCGGAGCCTTACGTTGTGCCTTTTGAGGTGCAGGTTTTGGGGCTTTCTTTTGATCCTGGGGTTCGGCTGGTGCTTTGGGCTCTTCCGTTGGTGATGCTTCCGTGGGCACCTGTGCGTTTGGCGATAGGCTATTATTTGAGGCGGTTTGCCCAAAAATCGCCTGTGCCATCTCCAAAGTGGTGGGTAGATTTTCTTCGGAACCGGCTTGCTCAGAAATGAGGTGGCCAGGTGTGGCGGGCTGTTCTGGTTCAGGCGCCGCTGCTTTACCTTCTGCTGCTAGCTTGACCTCCCAGATGATGTCTGAGACTTGGATTACGTCTGCCGGTAGCGTGCCATCGTTGAGGCAAAGGGTGATTTGTCCGACTAATTCCTCAATTGCGTCCTTACCGCGCAAAATGCCTGTCACCAGGTTTGATTCTAAAACGATCTCGCCGTTCCTAGCTTTATCCAGAACCGACTCGAGCTCGTGAGCAAGCTTTTGCAGGGGCACCAAATGAAGAAATCCCGCTACGCCCTTTAGGGTATGAAAGGAACGGAACAGGGAGTTAAGGCTTTCGCGGTCATCGGGATTTTTCTCTATCGTAAGCAGGGACTCCTCAATCTGCTCGAGATGATCGACGGCTTCGCTTTGAAATTCCTGGAGGAGTTCCAGGTCTTCTTCTGGATGAGTTCGAGTAGAATATCTACCTCGTCGGCGAGTTTCTTTAGTTCATTTGCATCTTCTACAGAGGGGGTCGCACTTGGACTAACTTCTTCGGAATTGGGTTCAGGAGCGACAGAGCTTTCAAAAGGAAACGGTTCTGCGCCGGAATTCACCTGCGAAATCGCAATCTGGGCCCAATTTATGAAATCTTGGACCTGCTGGAGAGTCGGCGCATCCCAGGTCGTTTCAACGTCAAGTCTCTGGTCGACGGTCTGGTGGACCATTTTGGCAGCTTCGAGAAACGGACTGCTGTCTGCGACTTCAGCTAGCTCGCCTACCATGCAAAACGAAGGTATCAATCCCGCATCGCTCTCGGCCTGGGCGTGGACGATTTCGGTGGCTATTTGGTTAACGAGGTCGACGACCGTATTGAGTGTATCTGTGTTGATTGGCATGAGCTGGTGGTCCGACAAACAGGATCTGAGATTACGGAATCAAAGCCGGAGGCACCCTACCGCCCTCGAATCTATTTCTAAGCTTTCTCGGCTCAATCAGTCATTGGCTATAATGGGCAATGGTGGCTGGTATGGCCCGTGCTCGATTCTTTCGGTCATTGCGACCCAACCAACCACAACTGATTAAAAAGATGCTTCCAAATAATATTCAGAACTTAACCCGTGCGGCTACTCTCGCCGTAGCGCTGTCCCTTGGGATAGCAGGTACGACACATGCCCAGGAATATGTCCCAACTCTCCCAGATAGCCCTATTCGTCTGAGCAGTAATGAAAACCACTTCGGCTTCTCTCCCAAGGCAATCGAGGCCATGAAAGAGGCACTCGACAACGGTAGTTTCTATAACCGTAACAACGTCAACGACCTCGAAGCCCTACTTGCTGAAATGGAAGGCGTGCCCGAAGACTACATTATCACGACGCCTGGTTCTGGCCCGATCCTCATCATGACTGCTTTGGCTTATGCTGAGAAAGGGAAAAATGTCGTCACGACAGAGATGGGATATACCCAACTTGTTCGTAGATTTGCAGCTAAAGGTGGGGATGTGAAATTTGCCCCACTTGGGGAGGACATGGGTTATGATCTCGATGCCCTGCGCGCGGAGATCGATGGCGACACGGCTATTGTATACATCTGCAATCCGAACAACCCGACTGGAGTGATGATCGATCCCAATGAGCTGCGCCAGTTCATCATGACGGTGCCACAAGATATCCTCGTTTTCATTGATGAGGCCTACTTAGAATTGTCCAGCGGCACGCTGAAAAGTAATACCATGATTCCGCTGACAAAGATTCGGAAGAATCTCATCGTCTGCCGTACGTTCTCAAAAGGCTATGGCATGGCAGGTCACCGCATCGGTTTTGGCGCCGCCCATCCGGATGTGCTTTCCAAGCTCCAGATGTATTCGTATGGAGGACTTTCATATCTCTCGGCGATCGGCGCGATCGAGGCACTAAAGGACTCAGAATACTTCCAGAGCAATATCGACAATTACAAGACGATTCGTGCCTACACAGCTGCGAAGTTGGACGCGATGGGCATCGAATATGCCGATCCGCAGGGTGCATTCATCTATTTTAAGGCGGGCGTCCCTAACGCTTTGGTGCGTGAGGCAATGCTGGCTGCGGGTGTTGCCGTGACGACCTCGCGTGAGTCGGGTGTCGAGCCTGGCACCTTCGACCTTTGGACACGCGTATCGATTGGCAAAAAAGAGCACATGGACCAGTTCCTTGAGGTCCTCGCCAAGCTGATTGGCAAAGAATTCGAAGCGACTGATTTGAGTATCTAGTCGCCTCAGCTATTGATTTCCACACCTAGGCGTCTCCGGATGGAGGCGCCTTTTTTATGCTTCTTTCCAGCGATTACTCGCGACGAAGAGCATAATTAGGCTCCAAGCCATACTTGCGAAGAGAAAAAGGGTAAACTGAAGGGGCCCGGGCAACGCGTAGATGAACAGCAGCATGATAGGCCAGTAGCCGAGCCCCATAGCCCAGAGTGGCAGCACGCGTTCGCGGTAGGTCGACAGGGTCAGGTGCGGCAACACCCTGCGGAGGCGATATCCTTCTTCGTGAAGAATGAAGAGGCAGACGATGCTCGGTACAGCGAAAAATGGCGCGAACAGCAGCTGGTCAAACAACACCTTTTTCAAGAGCACGCTCGGCGCTGAATCGACTCCGAAGACCCGGTCCTGGAACAGGTAGAAATAATACACTGCAAAGCCGAGCCACCCGAGAATGAGCATGCGATGTAGCCATTCACCCACTTTCAACGGAGGAATGTGCTTCGGTCGAAATTTCAGCTTCAATAACTCTGGAACGATGACCCCTGTGATCACATTGCTGACCACGGCAAACCAGACACCGCCGTTTTGTTGGATGGTCGCTACTTGCGCACAGACGTCACGGAGCGGTTGCCAAAGAAAATAGGTGACCGCAAAGATCAGAGCGGCGCATTGGATAGCGATAAACAGCTTCCAGTAAGTCTGGAGTGCCACGAAGCCTGGGTGCAGAATCTCGGCTAAAACCCCTCGGATACTGCGTTGTCTCTGACGTTCCGCCATCACATTTCTATTCCATCACCACTCAAGCTTTGCAAAAAAAAGAGCCCCGCATGTGCCGTATAGAGGGAACTCTTTGACCTGTTTGGCGCAAGGTGGGGATCTTCCTTTGGCATTCTGCCTTCCGGTTTACGGCCTGACTTCCTACCAAAGGGGCTGATCCCCGAGTAGCTGAGAGTAAGGAAAGAGTTCTATGGTCACGAACACCGCAGGGGAGATTGGAAACATAGTAAAAGTCCTGTGATTACAACACGAAAGGCGGAGTCTTGGATACATCAGGGGGCATTGAGAGAACGGGCATTTGTGAGGGGTATCCGCTAATGGACGCGAATAAACGCTAATATTTTTTTCGGGATGGTGAGTGTTTGTTCAAAAAAATCAGCATGCTAGATCAAGCCGGGGGGTTGAGCAGTCCGCAAAAGCTGTAGCAGCGGCGCTCTGTCGCCGCTTGGGCCGTTTTTCGAACCAAGGCTAAACCCTCACATACACTCTCCTACGGCCTATTTTTTGGCCGCAGAAAGCGCGGAATTCCGCGGAAGTGATTTGAGTAAAGTATACCTCTCGATTTTCAACTTCCGCGTTGTTCCGCGTCTTCCGCGGCCAAGTCAGAGCGTGCTGTATTTGAATTGGCAAAAAGACGTTTCAGGTCTTCCTTCGGCGGCGTCGCAGCACCAGCCTTCGAGCACTACCTACGCTTGGAGGGGCAAGCTTTGTTGTGACCCAGCGCACATAGAGACCAGACACTGCAAGCGACCGAATTTGTGCAGAATGCTCCTTAAAGCTCTTGTTGTAGCAGCGGCGCTCTGTCGCCGCATGGGAGTCTTTGCGGCCTTAACCAGGCCGTTCCGCCGAGCCGACCCAGCGGCTTGGCTTGCTAAAGCGGCGATTCGAGTTTTCGATTTGGATCAAGATACGAAACGTTAATCGTGATCGTTGTCTTAATCGAGATCCGGCAGATTACGACAATGACAACGAGACAGGTTGCGCAGGAATGCTTTTTAATAATTCATGATCAGGTTCGGTATGCGCAGTCGACTTCATGGCTATGCAAATTTACGAGCACCCGATCCGAGAGACACCCTGGAATCGTGGCCATATCCTGTTGGCATTCACCTGGTGCGTTCTCTTTACCAGTGCAATGATGCGCTTTTGCTTGGCTGCGATCTACCTATTGTTCGATACGTCAGCCGAGCCCCTGATGGCCTTCTTTGCTTCAGGCTCATTTTTACTCATAGCTGTCTTTCTTCTGGATATTTTGAAAACCCATTTCACAGCCATCCCATAAGACCTGATGGCGGAGATCAAACCTGAGTATTGATGGGCTGTAGCGGTTGATCGTGTC
>JABSRG010000047.1 GCA_013215165.1 Opitutales bacterium
GTTGTTTTTGTTTTGTTATCCACTGACCTTCAGTGGTTTAAACGCAACTCGCGATACTTTTTTATGCAAAATCCGGGTTAGTTGATAGCGATGGCAACATTTTATTACAGCGTCAATATGATGCCTACGGGCGTATCCAATACCAGGAAGGCAACGGCTGGACAACCCTCGGCTTCGCTGGCGAACGCGTGGACACTGGCGACGGACTGATTTGGATCCGCGCCCGACACTACAGCCCCGAATTACGTCGCTGGATGCAACGTGATGACTTCGCTGGCCTCACAGAACGTCCGCAATCGCGCAACCGCTATACCTACGCTGAGGGGGACCCAGTTAACAACACAGATCCGAGTGGAAATGTAGCCATTCTGCCGTTAATTGGTTTGGGTGCATTCATTGGCGGATCAGCGCTCAGCACATATGGTCTCATCGAAGGTCTCAATGGGCAGGCCGAAATAAATAATATTTATGATAAGCGTCACATGAGTCCGGCGAATGGGCTTGTTAGCGACTTGCGACACCCTAGTTTTTCAGCTGTAGAGAATGCGCGGATCGCGCAGGCACAGCGAGACATTACCATAGCAACTGCATTGTTACAGTTGGGCGATGCCATTACTTCTGTTGCCGACTACACAGGCATTCGCACCGGTAAACCTCGGTCTTCTCCTAACGTCTTAACCAGCAACGGTCGTAGGCCGGATCCTCTTTATTCTCACAGGAATCCCACGGTTAATTATCAAAATGGTGACTCTGTTTATTTTGGTGCAAATTCCTTTGGAAACGGGATACAAGCTGAACTGCCTTATGAAGGTGTGGCACCACGAATTTCACCCAATAGAAATAACATTCACGGTCACAGTGGCCTCCCCTTGATAAGCACCACTGGAGCACGCAATGCAGAAGCTTTTCATCACCATCGTGATTTTCTTCTAGATTCAGATTGGGTCCCGCTCAATACCTACACCAGCCAATTCCAAGTACCCCGCAAGGCTTCAGTAACTATTTTAAGTGCACCCGGAAACCCGATTTCTTTTACACTAGCTGCTATTTACATGAGTGGTGAAGCCAAACGTGTAGAACATCTTGGCCCCGAGTTCGTAGGTGCGCGCAGTTTTCTTCCAGGATCTTGGATGCCAAATTTCGTGGTAGGACCGCTTCGACAAGGTGATCCAGACATCAGAAGAAGATTAGATGGTCCGCTTACTTTAAATGAATGGACAGCGCTAGAATCACTGGTTCATCCGAACCAAGGCAATGTCACTCTCTTTGGATGCCTTGGGGATTGTGTTTTGATGACTTCGAATATGACTAATTCACTTTTGACGGCTTTACCTACTGACCCACACGACATCCAAGCCAAATATTTTTTAACCAATGACGCGGATGGGAAGAATGGCAAAGATGGCGGAGATTGAACCGCATAGCACCAGGCCGCGTGGACAAGTTACGGTTGTTTTCTTCGATTTACTGTAGGCATCACACAAAGCATCGTGATTTTATCCCAGTCGTCGATGTTTACGATGAATTTGAGGACCGTAAGCTGATACCAATATTGCAATTGCAAAAATAAAACAGGGTCCAATAAACCCTACTCATTACTCCGCTAATGCAAAAGGTGACTTCATGCGGCGTATTTGGCATGTGAATGTTGGAAGCATGAAATAATCTTTTTCGGGCGTATGGAGAGCATATACATGGCGACGTCCACCTTGGCTCGTAGGGTTGTTGCGTCGTTAGCCGGACCGCCTTTAAACATCCTAGCATCTCTTTTCTCTATACGGGAAAGGGTGAAGTACGTATCGAAAAAATCACGTATTATATTAGCGAGTTAATAATAAAAGAGTCAGCCATCGGCATAACCTAAGTCAGTCCCAATTGAGCCAAGTGGTCCCAAGGAACAAAACCATCTGAGAATTTGGTGGAAATCATTTCAGGCCCATTCATAAATCCGGCTTGCTGCTATGGATGCCGAAGATTTTGACCTGTTAGACATCGTGCTGGATGACCAGCCGGAACCGCTCCCGGGTGAACCATCCATATCGGCGACAATTCCTGTTCTCGGGCGTAATTCTGCACCGCTTTCATCCTCTCAAGAACGGCTCTGGTTCCTCGAACGTCTGCAACCAGGAAACGATAGCTACCACATTCCCTTTGGCTTCGAACTTATTGGAAACTTAGACACCCTACGGCTCAAGAAAGCCATAGAACGCATCATCGAGCGGCATGCAGCCTTGCGGTGTCGATTTGTCGAAACTGAGGACGGCCCGCAGCAGATCGTCAAGCCCTCTGCGAGCCTTGAGATCACCAGCCTGGATCATCGCCCGATGTCTGCGGCGGAATCGGCAGATGCCACCAAACGGCTCCTTCAAGAACAGGTCTCCCTCCCCTTCGACCTCTCAAGACCGCCCTTACTCCGCGTTTCAATCATTCAGAATACAGACACTAAATGGACAGTTGTCTGTGTGCTGCACCACATTGTTTCTGATGGCTGGTCGAATACCCTCTTTATCCAAGAAATGATGAAGGGATACACGGACCCTGAGGCTGAGGCGTCAGCTATTGAAGTTTCATACCTCGATTACGCGGCTTGGCAGCATACCTTCATTAATTCCTCAGAATACGTGGAGCAGATGGCATTCTGGTCCGCGTATCTCGACGGACTCCAAGATCTGACACTTCCCTTAGATTTTACTCGAACCGAGATCCAAACCGGCCGTGAAGAGAAGCTGGCAATCCACCTCAGTCCCGAGCTCTCCAGCGACCTGAGAGCGCTCAAAAACGATCTGCAGATCACCACATACACTCTCTTTCTCAGTGCTTTTGTTCATAGCCTAGCTCGCTATACAGGCACTCAGGATATTGCCTTGGGCACTCCCTTTTCGGGTCGCAACCATCGAGAGCTTGAGCCGCTGATTGGTTTTTTTTGCAAATACCCTCCCTCTCCGTTTCCGTCTAGATCCCAACGATTCCTTCAAGGATCTCATACGAAACGTTCAGGAATCATCCCTGAAGGCATTCTCGAATGATAGCATACCGTTTGAGAAGTTGGTGGATCACCTCAAACCCGAACGCTCTCTCAGCCAACACCCATTGGTCCAGGTAACATTTACAGTAGACTCTCCGCAAGAACCACTCGCTTTCCCTGGCATCGAACTTGTTCCTCTTCTCAACCCAGATCAGTCGGCAAAATTTGATCTCACTCTAGCCATGCAAGATAGCAGTGATGGCTCTTACTCAGGGTCTTTGTTATGCAACGGTAGTTTGTTTGCCCCTCAGTCGATGGACGCGTTTGCAGACCTCTTCGTTCACACATTGGAAACGATGGTCCAGTCCATTGATACGCCAATCCGTGCCGAGCTTTGTAGTCTCCCTCAGAATCACCAAAAAATCTACCAAAACTGGGGTGAGCCTGAGACTGTGTATGAACGTGCATCCGTGTTTCAATCAGTCGCTCAGCAGATACAAGCATCGCCGAGAGCAATCGCTGTTTCAGATAATACCGGCAGCATGAGCTACGGTGCCCTCGGCTTAACCGCACAGGGTGTCGCAAAAAATTTGGCAGCAGTAGGACTTAGGCCGTTTGGACGCGTCGCTGTTGTCTTGCCGCGCTGTAGATTCCAACCCGCAGCGGTCTTGGCTTGTTGGCTGAATCGATCGGCGTTTGTTTCTCTAGATCCGGTGCAACCCGACCAAAGGCTCCAGGCCCTGATCGAAAGCAGTGCTGCATCGGCCATCCTTACCACTGCCGATCAAGTCGACCGCTGGTCAACCCTCACAGATATACCCGTCATCGCTGTTGACACGGAAGAATATCTAGGGGGCGATTTCCACTTTGAAGCTCCTCAAATCCATTCGGAATCAAATGCATACATAATCTTTACCTCAGGCTCTACTGGGCATCCCAAAGGCGTTGTCGTTTCGCACCGAGCACTATCCAACCTCTGCGCTTGGCATACAAAACACTTTTGCGTCACAAAAGAGTCCCGTGCGACCCAAATTGCCAGCCCGGCCTTCGACGCGTCAATTTGGGAAACCTGGCCCTACCTGGCCACTGGAGCATCCCTCCATTACCCACCCGACGACTTACTCAAACAGGCCGGCAGTGCTTATATCACCTGGCTGAACGAACAGCGCATCTCCCACAGCTTTGCGCCCACGCCCCTTGCAGAGGCCCTCATTCAAGATCCCGAGTCAAAGCAACTGCAACTTAAAGTCCTCAACACGGGCGGCGACCGGCTGCACACTTACCCAGACAGCCAAGTTAACTTCGCATTGCATAACAACTACGGCCCTACGGAAAACGCAGTTGTCGCTACAAGCTGCCAAATTCTCCCAAAATCTCAGCAGCGGGGCCTTCCCCCGTTGGGAGATCCAGTCGACCACTGCCAACTCTACATCCTAGACCAACGATTAGATCCTGTGCCCTTAGGTGCTGTCGGAACGCTCTACATCGGAGGAGAGAGTCTGGCCTCCCACTACTTCGAGAAACCAGATCTCACCGCTCACTCCTTTATCCCACATCCAGATCCTCAAAAACCCGGACAGCGCCTCTATAACAGCGGAGACCTCGTACGCTTGTCCGCTGATGGCCAGCTTCACTTTTTGGGGCGAGCTGATCATCAGATAAAAATCCGAGGACACCGCATTGAGCTGGGTGAAATCGAGCAGTGCCTGTTGGCTCATTCGAAGATCAATCAGGTTGCAGTTCAACCATTCCTGCCAACCGGAGCCCCGACCTCGTCGCGTATGCTAGTGGCTCACCTAGGAACCGAAACTGATCTGAACCCGAGTGACCTTACAGCGTGGGCCAATGGTCGACTGCCCGCTTACATGGTCCCATCACGTTGGATCTCCCTTAGGTCACTCCCAACAAACACCAGCGGCAAAATCGACCGCAAATCTCTCCCCGAACCGACCTTAACAACCACATCGACCAGTGGGACCGCCTCGATGGCAGAAACGCCCACTCAGCGTTTGATAGACAAGTTATGGAGCGCACTCCTCGGTCGCAAATCAGTTGGGATCGACGATAATTTTTTCGATCTCGGTGGACATTCTATGCTCATCCTTGAAGTCCATAAAAGCCTGATTTCCGATTCATTCCCCACGCTCAAGGTGGTAGATCTTTTCACCTATCCCACCATTCGCGAGCTGGCGCGTTTCCTCGATAAGCCATCTGAAAATATAACGCGCCAGTCGGTCGATGCCGTTCGCAGCCGCTCTGACAAACAACGTGAGGCAATGAAGCAACGTCGTCATCTCGCTCGCAACAGCCGCCGCGCCTAGCCGCAACTCCTGTTGTTCTCCATGTCCAATCTACTGCAAAACCTCGGCCTACAGATAGAATTTATTCTCGATGCGATGCGTTTGCGCCCGATTCGCTTTTCGGGCGAACAGGCAATTGAGGCTGCAAAAAATGGTAGCGGTCTCAGTGACTTCGGTTCAGATGCATTCTTAGAACCGCTCAATCTCAGCACGAACGAACTCAACTCTATTAAGCGCCTCACTTTCGGCGGCAAAGTCATGGCACGAGAGAGCTTTCGACAGTTTCTCATCCGCCGTCTTCGTATCGTTCGAGACCATAAGGAAAATCCTGAGATTTCTGAGATCCCAATAAAACGGCCCATCATCATCACGGGCCTCCCAAGAACGGGCACGACACTCTTTGCATAGCGCCCTGGCAGATCATCCAGATCTTCAATTTATCCAGCCGTGGCAATTGGAAGAATCCGACGCAGACCGGCAGACATGCATCGACGAGTCTAAGGCTAAAATTCGATCCCTTGCACAAGCGATGCCGCATATGGACGCGATGCATGCCTTCGATTCACCGCTCGAATGCTCGCAGCTCTTTTTACCGACATTCTTAACTGATTACTTCCAGGTTTGCTTCGGCCTCGAAGGTTATAAACGGTGGCTCGATGCGCGCCCACTAGAAGCATGGATTGAAGCCTACCAATTCTATAAAATGCAGCTTCAGCGTCTTGCCTGGCAGGAGCAGTCCGAGCAGCGCTGGATCTTAAAGTCCCCACATCACCTGACCCACCTCGACGCACTGTTGGCGGTATTCCCCGATGCCTGCATCATCCAGACTCATCGCGACCCCGTAGATGTCATTCATTCATCAGCACGTTATTATGGCTCTATTTATCAACTGCATTGCAAACCCGTCCCACACGCTCATCACGAGCAGCGCTGCCTTGAGCTATTTTCCTCTCAAGTTACACGCGGCATGGATCTGCGGACCACTCTTCCAGAACAAAATATCCTTGATATATCCTACCAAGAATTGATTCACAAGCCTGCTGAAATTCTCGACCTTGTCTCAGATCGCTATGACTTACCCAATGACGCATCTATTAAAAGTCACCGCAAAGCCTGGCTGGATACACACCACTGGAAACGCGACAATAAACTGGGCGCATTGCCACGTAGCAAGCCCAGTATCGAAACTGACAAGATAAACGACCATTTCGCAGCGTACTCACAGTGCTATAACTGGAGATAGGGCCTAAAACGTGGACACAGTGTAATCAGATGACTGAAAACGTTAACAACAATACGTTATCCCATCAGCTAATAGGTGCGATTGAAAGGACGAGGAGTTTTTCGGGTTGTCGCTCCTCGGCTCCAGTCGTTGTAGTCGAGGCGCTCTGTCACCTCGCCCCTTACGGTGTGGATCGAAGCAACGGCCTGCGCCCAGACAGAGCAGGGCGACCACAAAAAAGGCTGTTGGGGACATGTCCCCGCTGTTTCAATTAGGCCCTCAGCCAATGAAAGATGGAATCACTCGGATAATTAACGGATTCATCGAATGATTTTCTCACTGAGGCACGAAGGCACAGAGGTTTATGCAAAGGTAGGATCGAAAATATAATTCCCAGCATCGCGCAAAAGATAAGCAAAGCCCCTTTGACTCGTAATCACATTACAGACAACAACGCTCAAGCTCTATGCGACCAGAAATCACACAACGCGCGACTAAACATCAAATCACAATCTCTGTGCCTCTGCGCCTCCGTGAGAGCATCCATCACCTAAAAGCTGGTCCAGAAAATATCTAGAGCACAAGACCACACACTTCCTCCACCCTCTCACTTATGGAGCCTCAGGATATGCAATTTTCCGTACCAGACAATGCAGTAGCCGTTGTCGGAATGGCCGGACGATTTCCTGGTGCCAATTCTATCGACGCGTTATGGGCCAATATTCTCAACCAGCGTGAGTCTATCCATCAATTTTCCGACGAAGAGCTCCTGGCGGCGGGCATTCCCCACTCCACATTGTTGGCGAAAAACTACGTTAAGGCCAACGGCCGCCTCGCTGACTATGATAAATTTGACGCAGACTTCTTCGGATTCACACCCGCAGAAGCGACGATTCTTGACCCCCAGCAACGATTACTATTCGAGGTCGCTTGGACCGCTCTAGAACATGCTGGATATCCACCTAGCGCGACGGGCGTGCCGACAGGAGTCTTTGCCGGTGTTGGCGCAAATACCTACTTGCTTCAAAACTTGCTGCCCAACCCCTCGGTCGGCCGCACCCATGGGGCCTTTCAACTCAATGTATCCAGCGATAAAGACTTCGCTGCGACCCACCTGGCCTACAAGCTCAACCTGACAGGCCCAGCAGTCTCCCTCCAGACCGCTTGCTCCACATCGCTCGTTGCAATTCATCAAGCTGCTCAATCCTTACTCGCCTATCAGTGTGACATCGCGCTCGCCGGCGGCTCCTCAATTACATCCCCACAGGAAACTGGTTACTTCTTTACTGAGGGGGGCATCGCATCGCCCGATGGCCATTGCCGTCCCTTCACTGCGGAAGCAAATGGAACAGTCCGCGGCAGTGGCACAGCCATGGTCGTCCTGAAGCGACTTGAAGAAGCGATCGAGGACAAAGACACGATCTATGCCACACTTCTCGCCAGTGCGATCAACAACGACGGCTCTGACAAGGTCGGCTTCACGGCCCCCAGTGTCCGCGGTCAAGCAGAGGTCATCGCCATGGCCCAAAGCCTTGCCGACATCGATCCAACAACCATTGGCTTTATAGAGACTCATGGAACGGGAACGGCCTTGGGCGATCCAATAGAAATTGAAGCCCTCATCAGCACTTACCCAGAGGAGTTCAACCCTCAAAGCTGTGCGTTGGGCGCGGTTAAGGGCAACTTAGGGCACTTGGATGCAGCAGCCGGTGTAACCGGTTTCATAAAAGCCACGCTCGCTCTGCACCATGGTATCATTCCTCCAAATCTTCACGGCGGACCGAGTCATGAGAAAATCGATTTCGACGCTACTCCGTTTTACCTGCCTGAATCCGAACGCCCCTGGCCCCGTCAATCTACGCCGCGCCGAGCGGCCGTCAGTTCATTCGGTATAGGTGGCACCAACGCCCACGCGATCCTTGAGGAAAATACAACTACCAAGAAAACATTCGATTCTGAGCCTGTAGCTACTCCTCAACTATTTGTTATATCAGCAAAGTCGGATTCGGCATTGATACAAATCCGAAATGACTTAGCACACCATCTCAAAGCACACAAGGAGCTGCGACTATGTGACATCGCACATACCTTACAGGTAGGGCGTGCAGCATTGCCCAAGCGCTTTTTCACAGTAGCTTGTGATCTAGATACACTCATTTCAGCTCTTTTGCTCGACGCCCCGAGCATCATTCCAGACCCACCCCAAGAGCAACCGGAACCCGATGCCCTGCAAACCGCAGATCGTGAACGCGCACTCCTCGATCTTGGCGCACTCTGGGCTTGGGGAAAAGATATTCACTGGCCCTACTATCCTGCTTGCGAAACAGCGCGTCGAGTAGCCCTACCTACTTACCCGTTTGCGCGGACTCGGCATTGGATTTCAGCCCCTCATGAACCTCCGGTCGCTGATTCCATTCCAGTCACAGCCCCTCCCGAATCGACTCTGTTCTACGAGCCAGCATGGTCCATCAAAGATGCTCAGGCTCAAAACCTCGCTGCCAAAAACGTTTGGATCATCCCTTCTCCAAGCGCGGATATCGACGCATTCCGAAACCACCTGATTGCGAAACAGTGGAATATTGAAGTCGTCCCGAATATAGAGGCACTTGCAGGGCGACTCGATATATTCAGTGGCCAGGAAGCACACTTGATCATTTGTCCCGATTTCTCGTCTCCTGACGCCACCCAGGTTTTTGTCGACCAGATGTCCTTAGCCAAGCTATTGGGACAGAAACGTCCGCAGGAAAAGAGCTACGTTCATTGGATATCTCATGGCGGATTCTCGATAAGAGATGAAGCTATCGAACATCCCAAAGCCGCTTTAATCCTTGGACTAGCTACAGTGCTTTCTCAAGAGATGCCTCAAATCCAAAGCCGTTTGATTGACCTAGATCAGTGGGACGCCGAAGCAATTTTGACTGAGATCACGGACTTAACCGTAAATCCAGACCGTCTTGTATGTCGGCGTTCAGGAGAACGCTATACGCGTTGGTTTAGACCCATCGAATCACTTCAACAAGGCACGGCCTTCAAACAGAACGGCACCTACTGGATCACCGGCGGCTTTGGAGGGATGGGCCGCGCCTTCACTCGGATGTTAATCAAAGAATTTGGCTGTATCGTCTATCTTACGGGACGCAGCGATCTCTCAGTAGAACAAGCGGCCGTCCTTGAAGAGATGGGTGGCCAGGCACATTATATAAAGGCTGATGTTTGCTCCGAAGCTGCCTTGTCCGCAGCCTATGAGCACATCATCAATCACTCCGATCGACTCGATGGCGTTATTCATGCCGCCGGGATAGCAGGCGGTAGCATTCTACTTAACAAATCCGCTGAAGAAGCAGCACGCGTCCTTGCGCCAAAGACCACCGGCACTGAGATCCTTGGGCGCCTCATCCCCCGTGATAGCCAAACGCATCTCATCCTGTGCTCATCTGTCAGCGCGCTTCAGGGGGCCTTTGGTCAGGCAGATTATTGCGCAGCCAATGCTTATCTCGACTCATGGGCAGAATCAGAAAAGGCCCGTGGACGCAAACACGTGGTTTCAATTAATTGGGATGGTTGGACCGAATCTGGCATGGCTGTTCGGGCTGGGCTGGATCTAGCTCGTTCCGGTTTCAGGCCTATCGAACCCCATCATCCGTTGATCCAGCGTAGTTCTGCCGATGGCGAAGGCACCACCACCTATGCTGCAGATCTCAGACCCGATATTTGGCTCCTCGATGAACACCGCTTCGGTGACCAACGCGTCCTACCAGGCACCGCCTATTTGGATCTCTCGCTCGCCGCGTTCAAACAAACCGTTGGTACAACACTCCCTGTGTCGCTGAGCGATTTCACTCTTCTGCAGCGGTGCGTTATCGATGGGCAATCTCGCCGTACCCTCCTCACACGATTGACAGCAGAAAATGAGGGCTTTCGCATCACCATCTCATCTCAGGCGGTAAATGAGAAACAAAGTATAGATCACGCCCAGGGCTTCGTCCGCAATGGATCCGATAAAGCGGCTCAGCAACTCGACTTAGACGCGATTCAGAGCAATACAAAAGACTTTCTCATTCCTTTCAGCGAAGCAGCTCAGGCGGGGGACCGTGGACCACGTTGGCAATCACGACGCAGTTTTGCTCATCATGTCGATGAGTGGTTCTCCGAGATTCAGCTTGATGAGCGCTACGAGGCCGACCTCCAAAGCTTTACACTGCATCCTGCACTCCTCGATGTCGCACTCGGCTCGACCCAAAAGGGTGATCTCTTTCTGCCTTTTTCCTACGGGAAGGTAGAGATTCATAACCCCCTTCCGAGTCGTTTCTTTAGCCACGTTCAGCGCGTTGAGAGCAAAACCGCCGACATGCGCAACTACCGCATCATGCTGATCGATTGCTTTGGCCGCGTGTGCATCACAATCGACGATTACCAAACACGCAGATTCAAAAGCGAAATACCATACCCCGCCACTGCTCCAATAAAGACAGAGCAATTGGTCATTAAAAAACCCGGGCTCATCGAAAGCTTGAGCTGGGAATCTACAACACTGAACAAGCCTAAAGCAGGAGAGATCACCCTCGCAGTCGAAACCGCAGCTCTCAATTTCAAGGACGTCTTAAAAGCGCTCGGAACCCTGTCCACACCGGGAAGTGTCCCACAGATCGGTGACGAGTGCGCCGGAGTAATCGTGGCTGTGGGATCTGAGGACTCCCGTTACAAACCTGGAGATAGAGTCATCGCTCAAGTCTCTCCCGCATTTCAACGCCACGTACTCGTTCCAGAATCTCGCATCCTACCCTGTCCAGCCAATCTACCCTGGAGCGAAGCTGGATCATTCTCCATCGCCGCACTCACAGCTTGGCACGCCCTTGTGAATAAGGGAAACCTACAGCCCGGCGACCGCGTTCTCATACAAGCGGCGACCGGAGGCGTCGGCCTCGCAGCTGTCCACGTCGCCCGTCACCTCGGAGCCGAGATTTTAGCCACTGCTGGCAGCGAAACGAAGCGCCAATCCCTGCGCGATTTGGATATCGAGTTTGTCTATGATTCGCGGTCGACTGAGTTTGCCGAAAAAATCCTCGAAGACACGGACGGTGAAGGCGTCGATGTGGTGCTCAATTCGTTGGCAGGTGAATTCATCCCAGCAGGACTCTCCGTCCTGCGGCGATACGGGCGATTCCTCGAGTTGGGAAAACGCGATATCCTTGAAAACAAAACACTGGATATGCAGCCCTTCGACCGGAGCCTGTCCTTTATAGCTGCTAACTTGGAACCGGATCATCCACGTTTCCGCGAAACCTGGCACAAAGTGATCGATCTGCGCATGTCGGGTGCGTTGCCGGCCCTTCCCGTGCAATTTTTTCCAGCTGAAGAAACAGCAGACGCCTTTACCTTCATGGCCCGCGCACAACATATCGGTAAAATCGTGCTAGCAATTGGCGAGGCTGCTGCACGCGAATCCGGCCAAACCTTTGGACTTTCAGACGCCCAGGGACAAAAGGCTCTTCAGACCGCCGTAGATTTTTGCCTGCCTCAAGTCGCAGTATCGACCATCGATCTAGGAGCTCGGATCTCAGCACAAGCCGACGCCTACGCATCAATCCGCAAAGCAGTTTCCAAGGGTCCAAAAATCCGGACGGCCAAAGCGAAGACACCACGCAATCCTGCCGAAGCTCAGCGTGCCATTGCCGAAATCTGGAGGCAACTTCTCGGCATACAGGACATTAACCCTGAGGATAATTTCTTCGAGATCGGCGGCGACTCCCTCATGGCGGTCCAAGCACTGAGCCTCATCAACGAAGCATTCGATGCGAATCGCGCTATCGCCGATTTCTTCGCCACACCGACGATCCAAGGCCTGACCGGCCTGTTTGCACCGGCAGTATCTTCGGATTTCAGCCAACCTGATCAAAACGTTGATGACGAACTCACCCAGAGCCTGTCCCGCGCAGAGAAACGCAAAGCGAGGAGACAAAGAGGCCGATGAGCGAATACCCAACTCGTGGTCGCTCCGCTCTTTCGGGGCGCTGGCTAACAGATAGTTCCGGTTCGTATCCAGAAAGACAGTCGAATAACACCTCGCGATCACTTTTGCGATCGCCCTACCAAGGCTCGCAAACCACCTATTCTGATCAATGGATCACAACGATAACGCCATAGCTGTAATCGGTATGGCCGGGCGCTTTCCCGGTGCACCCAATGTGGATGTCTTCTATGAAAATCTCTGCAAGGGAATCGAGGGGATCAGTTTCTTCGATGAAGGGACCATGCTCGCTGCCGGGATCGATGTCGATACCCTCAGGAGACCCGATTTCGTCTCCGCTAAACCCGGCATTCCGAACATTGATCAATTCGATGCCGGTTATTTCGGAATCAACCCATCGGAAACGATCCAGATGGATCCCCAGCACCGTATTTTTCTCGAATGCTGTGTGACTGCCCTCAACGACGCCAATATAGACCCAGCACGAACCAATGCCTCCATCGGTCTGTTCGGCGGCTGCGGAGTCAGCACCTATTGGAATCAGGTTAATGCCGCAGCGGTCTCATCAGGTCTATGGAGTGCTACTGCCCAGGCAGCTTTTGGAAATATCCAGGACTACCTGTGCACACGTGTAGCTTAAAAACTTAATCTCAAGGGGCCTGCATACACCGTTCAGTCAGCTTGCTCCGCATCACTGCTCGCCATCCACCTAGCTTGTCAGCACCTAATCAATTTTGAATGCGATGTCGCTCTCGCGGGCGGTATCACCGTTACCGTTCCAGAAGTAAGCGGTTATTTCTATCAAGAGGATGGAATCGTCTCTCCCGACGGGCATTGCCGCCCCTTCGATGCCCGGGCAGCCGGAACCATCTTTGGTAGTGGCGCAGGCGTGGTCGTCTTAAAGCGTCTGGAGGATGCAATTGCGGATGGTGACATCATCGACGCTGTTGTCCTCGGATCAGCGATCAATAATGATGGTTCGGTTAAAGCGGCCTACTCGGCACCAAGCGTTTCTGGACAAGCTCGAGTGATCACCGAAGCTCTAGCCGCCGCCGAAGTATCTGCTGACACCATTCGCTACGTCGAGGCACACGGTACGGCGACACCGATCGGCGATCCAATCGAAGTCAGCGCGCTGACACGAGCCTACCGACTCCAGACTCAGGAGACAGGTTATTGCGCGCTTGGTTCGGTAAAGAGTAATGTCGGACACCTCGATACAGCCGCAGGCGTCACCGGCTTCATCAAGACCGTTCTCAGCGTTAAACATGGGAAGCTCTTTCCTACCCTACATTTCCAAGAGCCAAACCCAAAAATAGACTTTGCAAACAGTCCCTTCTTTGTCTCCAACAAACTGTTAGACTGGCCGACTCACAGCCATCCTCGGCGTGCTGCAAATAGCAGCTTCGGTGTCGGCGGTACAAATGTGCACGCCATTATCGAAGCGGCTCCCCGGCGCCCTGAGCCGACTCCGACTGAAGATCGCGCCTACGTCGTCACTGCGTCAGCAAAGGACTTTGATGCATTGGATGAATCCTTGGCGAATCTAGCTGATTATCTCGACGCCCATAGCGACACCCAGGTCTCCGCGCTGGCGCACAGCCTAAGCCAGGGACGCCCTATCTTTCAGGAACGTTTTGCAGCCATCATTCAAAACAATGACCTGGAAAACCTGATTGCGACACTCGACGAGGAAGAAGGCACAGAATCCTTTACTGCTACCGCTCCTGCCATGGAGCCGCGAGCCGTCTTCCTCTTCCCCGGACAAGGAGCACAATACCTAAATATGGGGCGCGGGCTCTATGACACTGAACCGGTATTCCGCGAATATTTCGATGACTGTCGCAACCGACTGCAAACGCACATCGGCAGTGATATACGCTCCATCATCTTTGTTGAAAACGCCTCTCCAGAAGCTGAATCGACCCTGACCTCGACGCGGTGGACCCAGCCCGCACTTTTTATCATTAGCTACAGTCTCGCAAGAACCCTGATGACCTGGGGCATCCATCCCGGAGCGATGATAGGCCACAGCGTGGGTGAATATGTTGCTGCGTGCATCTCAGGTGTTATGAGCCTGGACGATGCGCTGCTCTTGGTCTCCGAGCGTGGGGCACTCACCGCCGAGCTACCGAGCGGTAGCATGCTCGCCGTTCATGCTCCTGCTGAGCAGATCAAAGCCAAGCTTCAAGGTGACCTTTCTCTTGCTCTTGTGAATAGCCCGAGATCCTGCGTCATTGCGGGAACGGAAGAGGCTATAGGCGATTTCCAACAGACTCTACAAGCTGAGGATTTTCGCTGCAGAGTCCTCGACACCTCACACGCGTTCCACTCCCACATGATGGAACCCATGCAGGCAGCCTTCAAACGGGTTCTGGAGCGCTGTAGCCTAAACACACCGCAGATTCCTTTTATCTCGAACCTTACAGGAACGTGGATTCGCGATGAAGAAGCCACATCGGTCGACTATTGGCTACGCCAGGTTCGGAGAACCGTTCTATTCTCAGACGGCTTGAGCGAACTACTAAGAGAGGAGAATCAAATTCTCTTCGAAGTCGGCCCTGGGCAGACGTTAGCGTCTCTTTGTCGCCAGCAGGAAGCTACACAAATACCTCGAATCATCCAGCTGCTTCCGGATAGCCGTTCGTCCACATCTGCCCGCGACCTCATGCTCAAAGGCTTAGCGCAGGCTTGGGTCTCAGGGGCACCAGGGCTCTGGAATGCCCTGCAATCCTCTGAAGGCGCCTCGAGCTTACGCCTACCCGCCTACCCATTTCAGCGGCATAAATATTGGATAGACGCTCCCGAGACTCCTGACGCGGGCGTGTCAGCCCCGAACGCAGTGCCACACAAGCGCTCTAACGTAGGCGATTGGTTTTATTTACCCAGCTCGAAGCAAATACCCGTCATCAAAACTCGAAAGCTAAACAACTCAGTCGTCCTACTCGGGGATGAGGTCGAAGAGGTGGCAAAAACACTTTCAAGCTCAGGGGCTGTGGTGAACCTAAACGATTTCACGGGTGTAAAAGAAACCACTGTCGTCGACCTGCGCCCCCTCGAACAGTCAGACAAGGACGGCCTCGAGGCTATCATTCAAACAGTCCAAAGTCATGCCGACGCAATTGCAGAAATCATTTTAGTATGCCCCCAGAAAAGCGCGCTGATCGATGGCCCACTGAAGGTCATTAGCCAAGAGTTTCCCACCATTTGCACTTCCAGACTTATCTACGACAAAAGTGATCGGGATCAACCGAGCCTAGTAGAGGCGATCTACACAACGCTAACCATCGATCCGCAACCAGAAGTATCATTCACAAATGGTGCTTTAACCATCCCAGATTTTTTCCAAACACGCCCACCTCTTGACGCTATCAAAATCGTTCAAGGAGAGACCATACTCGTAACCGGAGGTCTCGGTGGCGTCAGCCTTGCCCTGGCCGAGGCAATCAGCGAATTGCAACCGAAGGTGCACCTTGTCCTAGCCAGTCGATCAGGGATGGTATTGAAGGCTACAGCTCAAGAAGTGATTGAGCGACTTGAGAGCCGGGGCACTCAAGTATCCATAGAGGCATTAGATATAAACAACGCTGCAGCAGTCAGTGCGCTGATTGCAAAACTCGAAAACCTCTCGGGGGTCATTCACGCTGCAGGTATTCCGGGCGGCAAGATCATAGCGCGACATGAGCCAGGCTCCTGCGATCCGGTACTTGCTCCCAAAGTTGAAGGCACCCGCAATCTACTTGCTGCACTCGAAGGAAGAGATCTCAAATTTTGTGTGCTCTGCTCATCTCTAGCGGCGATGACTGGAGGCGTCGGCCAAACGGATTACACCGCTGCCAATGCCTACCTTGATGTTACAGCTCGGAGCCACGATGGGGATCGCCGGCGGATAATATCATTGAACTGGGATGCCTGGCGCAATCTCGGCATGACCCAGTCTGAAGGCACTTCTGAGCTCCGCGATCAGATCGCCATAAAACGTGAAGAAGGGAAAGAAGCTTTCAAACTGGCCCTGCGCTTTGATCAGCCTCAAATCATCATTTCGACCATCGATCTTGCCAGCCGTCTTAAACCCACAGTGACTAAAGATGCAGCCTATGCCGACAAAGACCAATCAGCTCGACAGTGCCACCCACGCCCAGCCCTCAATGTCGATTTTGTAACACCAAACACCCCTACCGAAGCGTATTTCGCTGAGGTGTTCGCTGATATTCTTGCTATCGATCGCGTAGGTACTCGTGACAATTTTTTCGAGTTAGGCGGAGATTCCCTGAGCGCGCTTGAACTGACCGCGAAGCTTAAATCGGATAAAGGCTGGAGTCTGTCTATCACCCAACTGTATCAATCGCCTACTATCGCCGCGCTTTCCAAAATTTCGTTCAGTTAATTATCCATGAAACCCGCACCTGACCTCGACGCAGATATCGCAATTATCGGTTGGAAACTCCGCTTTCCAGGAGCCGAATCCACCGAGGAGTTTTGGCAGAATCTCCGCAACGGAGTAGAATCTATCCACCGCTTCACTGACGAAGAGTTGATCGCCGAAGGATTCAGCCAGGCAGACCTCGATCAACCCAATTTCGTGAAAGCGACGCCCATTTTGCCAGATGTCGAGCAGTTTGATGCAGAGTTCTTTGGATTCAGCCCACGCGACGCAGAAATCATCGATCCACAGTTTCGTATCTTCCTGGAATTATCCTGGGCCGCATTGGAAGACGCCGGTTATGATCCAGAAAGCTTTGATGGGCGCATTGGGGTGTTCGGTGGAGCCAACATCTCTCGCTACTACATGCACCACCTCATGCCCGCATCACAAGCGGGGATGGTCGACGGCGGCATGATGACCCAGTGTTTCAATGACAAGGACACGCTCTGCACCCTAGTCTCCTATAAGCTCAACCTTAAGGGTCCAAGCGTGAACGTGCAGTCATTCTGCTCAACCTCCTTAGTCGCAGTCCACCTGGGATGCCAAAGCCTACGCCTCGGCGAATCTGAAATGGTCCTCGCAGGCGGAACGAACTTAAATAGCCGCAGCGCCAACGGTTATGTGTCCAACGAGGGCGATATCGTCTCTTCAGACGGCAGTTGCCGCACCTTCGACAAAGATGGTTCCGGTACAGTCTTTGGCAGTGGCGCCGGTATTGCCGTCCTCAAACTTCTCAAAGATGCGCAGCGTGACGGCGATACAATCCACGGAATCATAAAAGGATCCACTCTCAATAATGATGGTTCCTCTAAGGCCGGCTACACAGCCCCGAGCGTCGATGGTCAACGTGAGGCTGTCAAACAAGCCCTAGCCAATGCAGATGTCCATCCCGAGAGCATCTCCTATGTCGAGGCGCACGGCACAGCCACACACATCGGCGACCCCATTGAGGTCGAGGCACTCACGCAAGCTTACCGCACCTACACCGACAAAAAGGGCTGGTGCGCTATCGGCTCAGTTAAAACGAATATGGGCCATCTCGACCGCGCGGCAGGTATGCCCAGTTTGCTCAAGGTCGTTCTCGCGGCGAAGAACAAAGTGATTCCACCCAATGTAAATTTCCAGGAAGCAAATCCTGAAATCGATTTCCCTAATAGCCCTTTTTATCCAGCCGGAAAATTGCAGGCCTGGGAGCCGAAAGACGGCCATCCTCGCCGTGCAGGTATCAGTGCCTTGGGTTTTGGTGGAACGAACGCTCATGTCATCGTCGAGGAAGCTCCTGCAGAAACACAGCGAGAGCCAGAGTCGCCAGAACAATTCCAGATGGTTTTTCTATCCGCTCGCACGGAAACCGCCCTGTCGCAGATTCAGTCAAACCTCGCCCGTCACATCCAGAAAAACAGCGACCTACGCTTCGACGATCTCGCTTGGACGCTCCAAGTAAGTCGACGCGCATTTCCACAGCGCACCGCTATTGTGTGTCGCAACAAAGAGGATGCACTCGATGCACTCGAAGGGAGCAAGCCCGAACTGACTCTGCTTCAAGCAGATCGGGTCAGTGGTAAAGAAAACGTGGTTTTCATGTTTTCCGGCCAGGGCTCCCAATACGTCAACATGGGCAAAGATTTGTACGCGACTGAGACCGTATTTCAGGCCGCGATCGATCAATGCGCCGAACTACTCAACAAAGAGTTGGAGAAAGATTTACGCAGTTACCTCTACCCGGAAATAGGAGAAGAGGCCATTGCCGCAGAAGCACTCAAACAAACCGCCATCACCCAACCCACATTATTCGCGGTTGAATACGCGATGGCTCGGTTGCTCGCATCTTGGGGTATTGAGCCTGATGCGATGATCGGCCATAGCATTGGCGAATATGTTGCAGCACATTTGGCGGGTGTGTTTTCGCTAGAAGACGGGCTTAAGCTGGTGGCAGCACGAGGTCGACTCATGCAAAGTTGCAAACCGGGCGACATGCTCGCCCTCGGTATCGGTGCGGAGGACGCAAAGAAATGTGTCAGTGACACAGTCAACCTTGCCGCCGCTAATGCCCTTGATCTCAGCGTATTGTCAGGCGATGCAAAAAGCATTGCCGAAGTCGCCGAGAAACTCGAAGTAGAGGGCATATTGGCCCGCAAGTTAGAGACCTCGCACGCCTTCCATTCCTTCATGATGGATCCAATCCTCGAAGCCTTTAAGGCTGTCGTTGCCGGTATCGACCTAAACGCCCCGCAAAAGAAGTATATCTCTAACGTCAGCGGCACTTGGATCAAAGCTGAGCAAGCCACCGATCCTGAGTATTACGCTCAACATCTGCGTGGCACAGTCCAGTTTGCCCCCGGAGCCATTACAGTAGCCGAAGCTCAAAACACCCGATTCGTTGAGGTGGGGCCCGGCAAGACACTCGCGACTTTTACCGACCGCTCGCGCCTTCTACCCGGCGCCCGTAAAGCCGTGCCGACGATGCGCCATCCCAAAGATACGGAAAACGATGCGCAGGTTTTCCATCGCGCATTGGCGAGCTTATGGGTCAACGGAGCCGATGTAGACGCTGAACAGCGCCCACAATCGAAGCGCGCCCGTAGAGTCTCCCTGCCGACCTACCCCTTTGAGCGCACAGAATTCTGGGTGGATCGTCCCGAGATCTCTGTAAGCGCTCCAGCAGCAACCCAAGCTCAGGATAAGAAAAAAGAACAGATTGCGGAATGGTTGTATACACCCACATGGAAGCCTGCTGACACACCACCTTGGTCTCATGAACTCCCAACTGACGGAGCCAACTGGCTTCTCCTTGTCGACAAGATCGAGGCCCATGCTCAGCCAGTAAACGCTTTGTCTACCGGAGAGAACATTCCGGCAGTGGTATACCCTGGAGAGGTTTTTAAACAGATCGACACAGCCGCCTTCGAAGTGCCTGCCAAAGACCCCAAGGCATTCGAGGAATTACTTAAGGCTCTGAAAGAATCAGGCCGGAGCCCGAGCAAGGTTGTTTACGCATGGACTGTGTTATCTGGCGAATCTGAGGAAAAAATGAACCTCGATGCGTCGTTCTTTGCCCCCCTATTCCTCTGCCAAGCGCTTGGAGGTTCAGGACTCACGACTCCGGTAGATGTCGCACTCCTAACCGACAGCCTACAACAGATAAAAAACGAAGCTACCAAAGCCCCAATCCGGGCTACAGTCTCGGGGATAGCAAAAGTTGTAGGCAAAGAAAATCCCATGATCCGCACGCGTCATATCGACGTGTTGCTTGAACCCAGCGATGACTGGATCCCCGCGCTGTTTTCAGAATTCAAATCCGATGATGGGGCTTCCATTATTGCGTGGCGTGGCAAGCAGCGCTGGCTCCAGCACTATGCACCGACGCCAAATCTCGAGGCGGCTGATGCGCAGCTGATGCAGAAAGGCGGGACTTATATCATAACCGGGGGTTTCGGTGGGTTGGGCAAGACTGTAGCGAACCACCTCGCGAAGCATTATCAGGCAAACATCATCCTCACTACGCGCAGTCCCCTCCCGCCGGTTGGCACCTGGGACGATTACCTCCGCGACAACGGCCCAACAGACTCGGCTTCAATCAAGATGAAGTTTGTCCGCCGCCTCGAAAAATATGGGGCCAAAGCACGCGCAGCTTCCGCGAATGCGACTGATGTCGAACAAATGAAGGCAATGGTTGCTGAAGCTGTTGCACAATTTGGCAGCATCGACGGGGTGTTTCATACAGCGGGTCTCCCTGGAGGCGGGATTGCTCAAGTCAAAGAACGTGCAGTCGCCGAGAAAGTACTCAGACCCAAGATCGAAGGTACCCGCGTCCTAGACATCGCTCTTGAGGGACAAAATCCAAAATTTGTTATGCTTTTCTCCTCGGTCGCCTCAGTCATCGGACCGTTTGGACAAGTCGACTACGCTGCGGCAAACAGCTTTTTAGACCACTATGCCCGTTATAAAAACGACCGATCCTCGACTTTTTGGACCGCGACCAATTGGGACGATTGGGCTGAGGTCGGTATGGCCGTCGAGACTTCGTTCGACCTGGGCGTGCAGAATGCCCAAATCGCTGCGAGGACAGAGACGCTCGAACACCCGCTCTTCTCCGAGGTCGAAATCGAAGGTGACCAACGGACCTACAAGGCCAGCATAGACGCCGACAAAGATTGGGTCGTCTATGAGCACTTGCTGTTTGAAAAACCCACGATGCCCGGTAGCGCCTATCTCGAGTATGCCCGCGCTGCCTATGCTCACGCTACCGGCGACGCCAGCCCTACCCTCCGGGACATTTTTATACTCAATACCTTCCCGGTCGAACGCGGCACACAGCGCGACCTCTTCGTTAATATCGAAAAGAGCGATGGTGCGTGGAGTTTTTCCATTACCAGCATCACCGATGGAGTGCCTGCCGAACACGCCATCGGGAAAATGGGCCCACTCGACTGCACGGGACAGCACGACATCGATGTTAGCCATCTCAAGGAAAGACTCACAGTTGAACAGCGCGCTGGTTACGCTGACGACGATTTCTCATTCATCCGAGGCGGCGTCCATCTGGAACTCGGCCCACGCTGGCATAACACCCGTTACATGTGGCGCAGCGAGAAGCTCTATCTTGGTCAACATCGACTGCACACGTCTATCCATGACGATGTGAAGGCCTTCCCACTCCATCCGGGATACACTGACTTCACCACCCTGTTTCCCTTTGCCCCAGAAGGGGCGTATGTGCTCTTTTCCTACCGTGCTATTCATGCATTTGCTCCCCTCCAGCCGGAGATCTTTATTCTAGCGGAGGTATTGGATGATCTGAAGTCGGGCAATGATACCCTGCGCTTCAATGCGACCTTTGTAGACAAAGATGGCAAGGTACTGCTTTACATCGATGAACTTACACTACGCCGAGTCGACAATGTGGCGCGCCCAGAGACTGCACAAGCTCAAGGCCCAATGACCCTCACACTCGAAAAGCCCGGCATCCTCGACTCGCTTAAAATGACTCCAGTCGAGCACAAGGCACTTCCTGATGACTTTATTCGAGTGGAAGTCGCGGCGTCTGGACTTAATTTCCGTGATGTCCTCCGCGGCCTTGGGATGCTGTCTGATGACCATGACATGGGGGCCGATTCGGTCGGCTTCGGCACTGAATGCGCCGGAATAATTACTGAAGTCGGCGGCAAGGTAAAACAGTTCAACGTCGGCGACGAGGTATTGGGATTGTCTACATTTGGTTTCAGCACCGAACTGACCATTCCTGAAGTCGCAGCAGCCTCGATTCCTGAAGGGATTGGCTTTGAGGAAGCATCTGGCATCCCACTAGTATTCCTCACGGTTCACCATGGCTTGCACAAATTGGCCAAACTACAAAAGGGAGAACGCGTCCTCGTCCACGCCGCTGCCGGAGGAATCGGACTCGCAGCCATACAATATGCGCAGGCCGTGGGAGCCGAAATTTTTGCCACCGCTGGCAGTACCAAAAAGCAAGCCTTCCTGCGCGAATTAGGGGTCGAACACATCACAACATCCAGAGACCTGAGCTTCGCTGATGACATCCTAAAATGGACTAATGGCGAGGGTGTAGATGTGGTACTCAATGCCCTCGCTGGCGACTTTTTAACGAAGAGTATGGAGGTCCTCCGCCCCTTCGGACGATTTATAGAAATCGGTGCGAGAGACATTTATTCCAACACCCAAATCGGTCTTCTCCCCTTCTCTAAAAACCTTACCTTCTCGGCCTTCGATCTAGGGCAAGTTTCAACACGTCAGCCTGATTATTTAAGTGAATTGCTTAATGAAGTCATGCAATGGTTCGAAGCGGGTAAATACACGCCTCTACCCACCGAAGTCTTTGCTCACAATGAGATCGTCGCAGCATTCCAACACATGGCTGCTGCCAAGCATATTGGAAAGGTCGTTGTTGCACACCAAAACAAGCGTCGAAAACTGAAAACAGAAGCGACCGCAACAGCGTCTTCCGTGACGCGCGAAGCCACGCAACGTGACCTATCTCACGGCATCCTATCCCAGGAAGGGATGCAGATCATGGAGATCCTCTTGCAGTCCAGAGCAAGCCAAGTCGTCGTCAACACCCGCGACCTTGAGCCGATGATGCAGGCCCACGCTAACATGGCACGCAACCAAAGCACTACGGCTAGCACGCCAAACCCCGCGTCCACGCGACGGATGCACAAACGCCCGAACCTCCCCACCGCCTACCTTGCCCCACGCAATGCCACCGAAGAAAAATTAGCCGAGATGTGGCAGGCCATCCTCTCCATCGAAAAAATCGGCATACACGACAGTTTCTTCGAACTCGGCGGCGACTCCCTCATCGGCGTCCAACTCGTCTCACAAATCAAAGCCGAATACTCCGATAAAATCGCCATCTCCGACCTCTACGACGGCCCCACCATCGCCCAATTCGCCGACAAGCTCAGCGATGGCCCCACCGAAGCACCAGAACGCGCAACAGCAAGCGTTACCCCCGAACCTGAAAAGAAAAAAACCAGACGCGAACGACGCAAAGAACACTAAGCTTCCGGCCACACCCACCTAAGTTCAGCGCCTTCTGCATGTTCTGTAATTTGCGATGAAAGAACTACCCTTAGTCTTCCTGTTATTTCTCTGTGGATGCTCATCGGTGTTAGGAACAACTTACGATGATATCAAAACTGGAGTGTATCGAGATGGCGGAACTGTTTGGATTGAAGTGAAAGAAAAAGGAAGGGATAAAATCGAGATACTTTGCATCGATAGACAGATCCGATCAAAAACGCGGTTAGAAATGTTTATCGGAGCAAGGCACCCAAAAGATGACAGAGCGAGGAATATAAGGGGAAGCGAAAGAATTGAATGGATCAGAATTCTGAAGAAACATTTATCGAAACCTTCCAAAGAGCACACTAGGTTTATCGAAGTTTTGAACGAGCACATACAATATAAGAAGACCAAACCTGTCTCGAGGATCGACGGCTCAAACCTTCGAAGTAGTGAGGTTTTAACAACTCGATTCCGTTCTTCCCGAAAATTGTGTTCGGCATGATGCCGAACAAGAAGAAAAATAATGCGCCACACATAATGCCCCTCTCATTGTAGAAAAAGCTGATAAAGACAGCCGCACCCTACTCACCCCCGATCTTGTAAAGGCACAGAGAAAATACAGAATTTCGCCCTCAACGCGCAACTACCACCAACGGCAGCCCAAAACCAGTCGACGCTCCTAAACATAGGATAACCGCACCATCCAAGCGCCCTATCTTTGGTAAAAATAAATTGCACGTTCCCGGAAAACCTACACATCTACCAAAGCGTGAGCTTAGCAGAATTAGAAAAAAAAGTAGAAAACTTGAGCCCTGGTGAGCTCGAGGCATTCACTCGTTGGCTAGACTCCTATGCAGCAAAGAAGTGGGATGCCCAGTTCGAACGAGATGTAGTCGCAGGAAAGCTCGACGAGCTAGGAAAAAAAGCAGACCTAGCATTCGAATCGGGACTTTGTAGTGAACTATGACGCATTTTGCATCTCCAGATTTTTGGTTCCACTACAGATTACTTCCCGAGAGCATCCAAGACCTTGCTGACAAAAATTTCTCCTTACTAAAGGAGAATCCAAAGCACCCTTCGCTGCGATTCAAGAAAGTCGGTCCCTATTGGTCTGTGAGAGTGGGTTTGAGCTATAGAGCCTTAGGAAAAGAACGAAAAGAAGGTATCATTTGGATGTGGATTGGCAGTCACGCTGAATATGACCAGCTACTCAAATGAGTGATTACAAACCAGAACAAATGAAAAGACGCATGCTATGGCCTTACCCAAACGGCAGAACCCACTCGATTGGACAACTCAAGCATGGAATATTGCACTAGGGAGGAAGGTTGAACCGGATGTAGACAGCTGGCTGATGGGACCTATTGGGAAGGTTAATGAACAAGCCGATGCTTTTATCAACCGGTTAGCTGAGCAACATGGACTCAGCATAGTATATGACGGGCCCGGCTCCGGATTAGCAGAGAGTGTGGAATCATGGGGAGTGCCTATACCTCCCAAAACGGCCTCGTTTTATACCCAGACGTCTTCATATGCGTTCGAAGTGAAAACATTGTGGCGTCCTGGGTTTGCCAGTCTCGGCGCATGGGTGGCAAAACTGTTTAGCCGTCGCATCCAACAACTTAATCTGCCGGGTGACAGTCTCGACAAATCCATCGTTTTTAAGAGCGAAATCATTCAACTCATCGACGCTCAAGGGAAAGTCCATTTCACGATCTGGAGACGGAGTAACCAAGTGACAGGCGAGACAATATTTTTTGGCATCTACACAACTTGCCGCACGCCGTCAGGTCAGATCTGTATCAAAGCTATCTTTCCCCTCCCTTGCGGCAGTGCCACAGTGCTTTTCGGTATTGAGAAAGATACTCAAGGCAATCTCCTCTTGCGCTAATCAGGGAAGCGCTATGGCGACCCTGGATTCTATTTCATCGTCGAAGACAGCGCGGGAACCTTGTGGAAACACTATCTGCCAAGCTTTCGAGAAAGCATCTGCATCTCAGAAGATGGACAAGGTTCACTGCGAGCCCACCATGAACTCAAACTCTGGTGTTTCCGGGTTTACAGTATGGATTACGATATTTTGCCCAAGCGCAGCGAGCGAGCTTCCGTATCTTGATCGATGCCTATTTACACTTTTAGCCTTGGACGCTGCACCGCACGCGAATCGCTCTCTAGTTTGATCCGTCCTCCACGTGCAGAATTGGTCCCCGGGCTAATTCATAGCGAGCCTATGACGATCATGCAGCTCGGAGCCCCAATTCTCTCCCCATCACGCATGCAGCTGAGAAATCTTGCTTTATTCGCTTCCTGGAAAAGTGAAACTGCGATCGACGATTTTTTAGCAAACAGCCAGATAGGTCGACGATTCGCCGCAGGATGGCATGTGCGTATGCACTTTTTAAGGCGATGGGGCTCAGTCAGAGAGATGGATGAATTACCGGAAGCCATGGGTACACCTGATCCCGATGCACCCGTAGTAGCGGTAACGCTAGCTCGCCTGCGACTTCCCAAGGTGCCCCGATTTATACAATGGGGTAAACCTGTCGAGCGCCTCGTACGCGACAATCCGGCCGCCACGCTGTCTACTGCCGCAATTCGTCTATCCAGAACAGTTTCTACCTTCTCAATTTGGTCATCCCTTCACGAGATGACTGCGATGGTTCACGGGCACAGTAAGTTGAATGAGCCAAGGCGTCACGCCGATGCGATGCACGAGCGCGAGCGGAAAGACTTCCACCTTGAGTTCACTACCCTGAGATTCAGCCCAATCGCGGAATATGGTTCTTGGTTGGGGAAATCACAGCATTTTTAGCCCGGAATGATCGGCGGCGACGAAGCGCCGCCCTCCAGTGCCTTCTTCGATTAGAAGTGGACGACCTTATTCGAGTCACGCTCGCTATAGCGCTGCTAATTTTCATTCCCATACTCCACTCGACCTCGTAGGATTTAAGTACAATTCAAGATTTATAGCCGCAACCATACCCCACAACGCCACACATCTATCCAATGATTGATGGCTCCGGTGTCGCTCCGGCGATCCAGGCTGGGAAGGGATCGTCTAGAACTGCCCAGGCTGCTTCGCCCTCGTCCATCTCTGAGTCCGTTAGCAAGCAGCTGTCTAAGCGCGCGGTTAGCGCGTTTTGATCCATCTGATCCGTGTAACCGATAAGGACGATTTCTTGCCGGCGGTCGCCGAAGGGCTCTTTCCAGTTCGAGCGCACGAGCTCTAGCTCTTCTGGGTCGTTGGGCCAATTATGGCGTGGCAGCGTGGCATACCACTTCCCTGCGACTTGCACGTCGGACTGCGCCCCAGCGCGCGACCAGAGCCCGACGAAGGGCATCCGTGTCGCGAGCCAAAAAAAGCCTTTGGAGCGGATCACGCCAGGCCACTCTTGAGCCATCCATTTGCGTAGGCGTTCAGGATGGAAGGGGCGTCGGGCTCGGTAAACAAAGTGACTGATGCCATATTCCTCGGTCTCGGAAACCGGTTCCTTCTCAATAATCTTGAGCCAGTCGGGCATCTGCTCCGCCGATTCGATGTCAAAGCTTCCGGTATTCAAGATGCACTTCGGGTCGATTTTACTAAAGGAAGTTTCGATCAATTCGGCGCGACTGTTGATTGCTTTTATACCGGCGATGATTCGGGCGCGCATGGCTGCATCCACCAAATCAATTTTATTCAGAATGATGACGTCGGCGAACTCAACCTGGTCGACAAGCAAGTCGATGATACTGCGCACATCCTCAGCATCGACTTCCTGGCCACGATCACGCAATCGATCAGTGGAGCCAAAATCGCGCTCAAAGTTAGCCGCATCGACGACCGTTACCATCGTATCGATCTCAGAAATGTCCTCGAGGCTGAATCCAAGCTCGTCTCGAAAGTAAAAGGTCTCGGCCACCGGCATGGGTTCAGACACACCGGTCGACTCAATCACCAAGTAATCGAACCGCCCCTCTAATGCCAAGCGCCGCACTTCGAGGAGTAGGTCGTCGCGCAGGGTGCAACAAATGCACCCATTGCTCATCTCGACCAGTTTCTCTTCTTGCCGACTGAGCCCTGCTCCGCCCTCGGCAACGAGCTGAGCGTCGATATTTATCTCGCTCATATCATTGACAATTACGGCGACTTTGAGGCCGTCGCGGTTATTTAAAATATGATTGAGCAGCGTGGTCTTCCCAGCTCCGAGAAAGCCTGAGAGGACCGTCACGGGAAGCTTGCGTATGGGAGGCCGCATTTTGTGTGATCGGTTAAGAAATGATGGTGTAAAACAGCCTCCCCATCCACGCGATGCAGAGCGAAAAGGCCATAGCATAAACAACTTGGCGCAAAACCATCTTGAGCGCAAAGCGAAGCTGCATTTCCCGGGCCACTGTGATTATCGTGACCAAACAGGGTAACAAGACGCCGGCGAGATAAACAGCAGTCAACAGTTGGAATGGCGTGTCCAAGGGAACTTTCAGCGAAGTCCAGTCGGTATCCAACAAACCAATAGCGATGCCATCTTTGCGGACTGAACCGAGAACGATGGCCAACGCTGCCTCAGGGGGCAGGTTAAACACCGCGGTGACCGGGACCAATAAGCGGCTGAACCCTGTCAATGCACCTGACCATTCGAGGAGACCGGCGACGACACAAATTATCACGAAAATGGGAAGCGCCGTTTTGAAAAAATCTTGCACGCTCTCCGCAGACTCCCGCCATATCGCGCTCCAGGAAGGGCGCGTGAGCGGGCGGATCGACGAACTTTGAGCTACTATGTTTGCCTGCCTCACCGATTTTGGCCGCGTCAACCGTAAATAGATCAAAGTCGTGGCCGCTAAGACGGCGAGATAGATAGGGCCCAGCCAAACCGCATCTACCGCTGCAAAGACAGCCAGCGTCGCCGGAAGTTGATAGGAACACGCCGAACCAAAGGATATCGCAGAGACACAGGTCCCGCGCGAGCAACTGGAGCAGGTATGTGTGGCGATTATCGCTGGCACGTTGCAACCAAAGCCCATCACCACGCGCACCAAGTCGGGCCCACCCAGTCCGAAGGGTATGAGCAAGGGACGTAGACCATTCGATAGCGTATCGATGAGTCCGGTGCTCTTGTAGACGGCGATAAGGATTGAGAAGACTAAGATGGTCGGCAGCGCATAGAGCAGTAAGAATGGAAACATCGACACGACTCCATAGTCTCCACCCAATGTAGCCGCAAAGGGACCCGGCAAACTGTTTAGCGTATCGAGCCAAGGGTTTAGCTGGGCACCTAATGGCTCATAAAAACGATCCGCCAAGGCATTTGCCTGAACCACCGCGAAACAGGCCGGAGCAAAAAGCAGCGCTAAGCTCCAGACTGATCGGAATAAAGTCAGAGGCCACGAGGGGACATCCCCTGAGTGATTTGATACAGATTCGCCTTTGTGCGTCGGAGGTGTCTCGGAAGAATTCCCCTGCGGGTCTGTCTTCATGAGCTGGCATTCACGGATGCTGCCTCAGATTCCACCGCACATTCGCACTGAGTGCAGCACTCCAGGTCGTCGACCAAAAATCCGCGACGTATGTCGTCCTGTAGATCGGGCTCCGGGAGTCCAAGACGTCGGGCTACCGAACGCGCCACCACTCCAAACCGCGCCCTGAATTTATAGATAAAGCAAAACTTGGATTTACGCTGAATGAGTGAGGGTCCCGAGTAATACATTCCCGGCGAAAGCGTCGATTGGTCGTCTTCAGTAAACTTGGGTAAGGATCCGTTCCACCCCCAGAGATCCTTGACGGGATGAAGTGCGGAGTGAAACCCGATCGCCGCAATCGGACGAGCATCGGTATCGAAGACTTCACCTTTGTCTGTTTCGACCACATAGCGTCCTGACAGTTGAGACACCTGGCTTACTGTCGAATTACCGACCAGTGCAATCCGACCTGTATGAGCCTTCAGGGCGTTCATGAAGCGTTCGCGCGTATATGGGCTAAGCGATTCGCTGGGATCTGGATGATCTACCTTCCAAGGTTCGCCACTGGAGATCACCACCACGCGCTTGCCAAGGTCCAAAAGATTACAGGCCGCGTCTATGCCACTCTCGTAGCCACCGATGATCAATGCGTCGTCGCCCTGAAAATCTTTCCAACTGCGGAACATACTCGAATGCACACAATGCTCAGCTCCAGAAAATGAACCGACCTGTGGATGAGAGAATTCCCCACCAGCCCAAATCACATTCTTCGCTTTGTAGCGGACTTTGGGAGTGTGCACTGCATAGCATCCGCCTTCTCGCGAAATGCTCTGCACCTTTTCACCTTCCCGCACATTGACTGAAAAATGACGCACAGTCGCCTTGAGATAGCGGGCATACTCGTTGCCACTGAGGTGTTCCTTGAGCGTAAAATCTGCCGGACTTGAGTCGGGCGTGACAGCATTTAGGTCGGTTTGAAAAAATGGGTTACCATGGAATGACGGCGTGATGAGGCGCATCTGCTCTGGCCACTTTAAGAATGAACTACCTACCTCATTTGCCTCTAATACAAGTGAACCCTTCACCCCTGCTCGGCGTAGTGCTAAAGCGGAACCGATGCCGGCCGGGCCCGCTCCCACGATTATTGCGTCGATTTCCATTTCCTTTTTCAGTCCTGATTCAACCACTACCACAATAGCTCATTCACATACTTGGCAAGCTGTGGTTGTGGATCAAACGACTTTCAAAAATGGTGCCGAAGTCACTTTTGCTTCCATCCTAAACCCGACCCATTCTAAGATTTGCAGAATGGACCCTTTCGAAAAAATAACCGCTTCAGAAGTCATTAAGGCCCAGGAAGCATGGGTGGCTGCTGTCATCGCTCAAGATGTCGAATCCCTTCTGGCACTCTACGATTTCGGGTCACCAGACGAACCCCTCTCTTTAAACCGACGCTCACCGATGAAATTCGGACGGACGAGGCTGGCGCACGTTCTTACCTTATCGGAGGGAACCCGGACTACCCGAATGACGATGGCTTTCTCCACCGGGGTTGGAAACGTGTGGAATTCCAAAGTGAAGTGGGGCCCATTCTAAAAGCTGGCGGATTGGGATTCAAAGACATGGGGCATTATGCATTTGTGAACGCACACGGGGACGCCACGCGCGCGGATTATACGTTCACCTACCACAAAATCCATGGTGACGTGCTCATATCGCTCCACCACTCATCGCTGACCTGGGTGCCTCCGAAACGGTAATTCCGCCGTATGATTCAACCCGTGGACCTTACCTTAGAGCTCTCCGCCTGGACTTCTTCAGGCAAAGGGTTATCAAGATAATCGCCTCTGTATGACTCTACTTCTTTTCTTCTTAGCCCTGGCCATCGGGGTCTCGTTTTTGTGTTCAATTGTAGAAGCTATACTCCTTTCGCTCACGCCCTCATTCATCTCATCCCAAAAGGAATCCGGCAGCAAGACAGGGATCATCCTCGATGAACTAAAGAGTAACGTGGATCGGCCTCTGGCTGCGATTTTAAGTCTAAATACGGTTGCCCACACCGTGGGAGCAGCAGGTGTGGGCGCACAGGCGCAAGTCGTATTTCAAAATGTACCCTTCTCGATTATCTCCGGCATCCTCACCCTGCTCATCTTGGTGCTTTCAGAGATCATCCCGAAAACACTGGGCGCTGCCTACTGGCGGGATCTCGCGACGCCGACAGCCTATTTTTTGAAATTCCTTGTTGTGGCCATGTGGCCATTGGTAGCGATGTCTCAGACATTTTCCCGCCTATTAACCCGAAAAGATGGTTCTCCATCCATTAGCCGCGAAGAAATTGATGCACTTGCCGATTTGGGCCAAAAAGAAGGCGTCATCGATAAGCACGATGCCACCATCCTGCGCAGTGTCCTCGCCTTTCAAGACCTTCACGTCAGCGAAATCCATACCCCACGTCCTGTCGTCCGCAAACTCAGCGCCACGAATACCGTACGCGAAGTCTGGGAAGAGCGCGACACCCTGACATTTTCTAGATATCCAGTGTTTAAAAGCGATGAGGAGGTCATCGGCTATGTCCTCAAAAGCGAGATCGTTGATCTGGCAGCAAAAGATGACTGGGAGCGCACGATGGAAAGCCTGTGCCACGAAGTGATGATCATCCCGGAACACCTCGAGGTCAAACGCGCCTTCGCTCGCTTCCTGAGGCGCCGCGAACACATGGCCGCCGTCGTGGACGAATTCGGAAGCTTCTCCGGGGTGCTCACCCTCGAAGATGTCATTGAAGAACTCATCGGCCACGAGATCATGGATGAAGGCGACGAGATTGAAGACATGAGAGCATTCGCTAAAGAACCGAAGAAATAGTTGTTAAGGCGATGTCGAAACCAGAGGCTGCGGATCCATCGAGTCAGCGATCAGAGCAGTCCCCTAAATCTATTTTTTGCTTGCCTAATATGGCGTCGGGGCGATTTATCTCACATAACTTCTTTTCCTTTCTGACTCCCTCCTCACCCTTCCCTCAGCCCACGAAACTGCCCTTCTCTTGACTGGCGTGGGAAGCATACTCACATGAGACTAACCCTAAGAAACATCCTGTTGTCGTTGATTTACTCACTCTTGCCTTTGGGTGGATTATTCGGACAAACAACCGTCTACACTGACCCAATCGGTTGTATTTCTAGGACTGTGAATGCAGATGCAGACACGCGAATCGGCTTGCCGCTCCTTAGAGAACCCGTGTTTGAAGGGAAAATAGCGGCGGTGAATGTTAACATCATTAATTTTAACGGCGACGTTTTTTCGGAAAACGAATTTGTTTACGGAGAAGCAAACAATGTAGAGCCGTCAAACTCTTACTATGCACTCGTAATGACAGGGGTGCAATTGAAGTAACGGGGAGATCTAATTCTTGCTCCAGTATTCATCCCATTGCTCATTGGCTCTTAGCGTTCT
>JABSRG010000048.1 GCA_013215165.1 Opitutales bacterium
TACTGTCTGTGTTTCCGATCATTTCGTTTCATATGATTAGTTCATGCCCATGCCGGGCACACGAGGGCGGCGCTTCGTCGCCGCCGAAAGAGTGGTTGAATTGCTACCCGCCAATTCAAATGCAGTATGCCTCAGTCGAGCTGGTTATCCAGCACAGCCATTTTGATCCTACTTCTCTGCCCGACAGGTTCGACTGGCTACAACTTCAACAACTCCCGCAAACGCTCGGGTCCATTCTCCAAATTCTTGGGCAGGCTCCATTCTGGGTTGCGGAGTTCGAGGGTGTTGAGGGTTCCCTTCATTTTACTTTGGACACTTTTAGCGGCTTCCGCTTCGACGACACCGCCGATCAGATAGACATCCATTGATCGGTCCATGACGGCTTCGATCACGGAAAACGGACCTTTTCCATCCAAAGAGCTACTATCCCATTTGCCCTCGCCTGTAAAGACCAGGTCTGCCTCGGCGAGACGGGTGTCGAGCTGGAGCCAACTGCGGACTAGATCGAAACCGGGGACAATCTGAGCCTCGAGTGCGACGCGCAAGCCATAGGCGATGCCCCCTGCTGCGCCGTCGCCCGGCAGGGAGGACTGGTCCTCCGGGAGGCCACAGGCTTTGGCGAGGAGGGCGCCCACTCGACCGATTTCCTGATCAAAACTGGGGATGAAATCCTGTGATAAGCCCTTTTGTGGCCCGAAGACATGAGCCGCTCCGTTCGGTCCGGTCAAAGGGTTTGTCACATCGCAGGCGATGCGGACAGGGATGGTAAGCCGCGTCTTAGGCGGGCGAATCGTGGCGATCCGCTCAATAGCTGCCGGAGTGAAGTTTTCTATTGCCGCGCCGGTTGCGTCCAACAGCTCGAAGCCCATGACTTGAAGGGCTCCCAGTCCCATATCGCTTGTGGCGCTCCCGCCAACTCCAAGCAGGATGGCATCTGCTTTTTGAAACGCTGCGTGGAACAGCGTCTGTCCTGTCCCCAACGTGGTGGTGTGTCGGGCGTCACGGGCATCGATGGGCACGGACTGGATTCCTGAAGCCTGGGCCATTTCGACGACTGCAAGGCGTTCGACGGAAGCCGGAAAGGCTAAGAGCAACTGGGCCGCATCTGGAAGTTGACTTACCTGCACCCAGCCTAACTGAGCTTCTAGCGGCTCAAAACGAGGCCCCCTTACGTTGATGGTTTCGAGAGAGCCGCCCACCTGATGGGTCAATATCTCGGCGAAGCCTTCACCACCGTCGGTTAGGGGGGTGGTATGCACCTTAGCTTCCGGCCAGCGTTTCCGCACCTTGCCAGCTACGATTTCTGTGACTTCCGCGGCAGTCATCGAGTCTTTAAACTTGTCGAAAGCGATGAGGATGGAATCGGGCATGGGTGAGTATTCTCCGTTTATTGGGATTTGCTCAATAGCTGAAATACGCGAAGATGGGGATAGTCTCAAATTTTGAAAGCAATCGTGCTGGCAAAATAAAACTATTGTAGTCTTGCCGTTCTGTCCGCTCGAGGCCTCGGCTAAGAGTGAAGCAATAGCCAACGACCTGACTGAGTGGATCAGGTACGCATCATTCGTGCAACTTCCCCATTGCCTTCATGGAACAGCTTCATTTCAAACCTTGGATGAGCGCAGAGCTAGATAAGCCGTTGACTGTGGTGGTCACGGGTGCAGCCGGGTTTATCGGATCGCACACGGTAGAGCGTCTGCTTGAACAGGGGCATCGTGTTATCGGGCTCGATAATTTTGATCCGTATTATCCCTATGTCATCAAGCAGCGTAATCTGGCGGGTGCGTTGGCTCATCCGAATTTCACCTTCCACGTCGCCGATATCACGCGCCAAGAATCACTGGAAACCGCGCTGACTGGCGTGGATGCGGATGTCATGATACACCTTGCAGCGAAAGCGGGCGTGCGGGCCAGTCTGCTCGATCCCATCGGCGTGCATCGCACGAATGTGGACGGGACCCAAAACTGCCTGATATGGGCCAAAGAGACCCAAGTGCCTCAGTTTGTCTTTGCGTCGTCGAGTTCTGTTTATGGCGTCAATCCCAACGTGCCCTGGCGCGAGAGTGATGCCGTCCTCCGGCCCATTAGTCCTTATGCCGCAAGTAAGGTCTGCGCTGAACTGCTTGGGCATACGTATGCGGCACTTTATGACATGCGCTTTGTGGGTTTGCGATTCTTTACCGTCTTTGGCCCGCGCCAGCGTCCGGATTTGGCCATCCATAAGTTTGCGCACCGCATTATGGCGGGTGAGCCCATTACTGTTTTCGGGGATGGTTCCACACGGCGCGACTACACTTTTATCGACGATATCGTCGAGGGTATCGTCGCCGCTGTGCACTACGATGCAGAGAAATATGCCCTCTTTAATCTGGGCAATAACCAAACGGTGAGCCTGAGTGAGATGATCGCTATGCTCGAGTCAGCTCTGGGCAAAGAAGCCGTCAAGGAGGTCTTACCGGAGCAGCCTGGGGATGTGCCCCAGACTTGGGCTGATCTCACGCGCGCTAACGACGGTCTCGGCTATAAGCCCAAAATCGGCTTCGCCGAAGGTATCCAACACTTTTGCCAATGGTTTCGTGAACAATCCTGATCCAGCTCTCCTTTCCGGGCAAACCGCTCTTGATCGCGTCATCGATGGGCTCACCCACGTGCGTGCGCGCGTCGGGGATTCTTTCAGTGCTGCTGTTGAGGCTATCGAATCCGCAGCCGGCAAAGTGGTGGTGTGTGGTATCGGAAAGTCCGGCCTGATCGGCCAGAAACTGGCCGCAACTTTCTCTAGTGTCGGCAAACCGGCCTTTTTTCTGCATGCTGTTGAGGCTCTACACGGTGACTTGGGAGCCGTATCAGCGGGTGATGTGGCCTTGCTTATCTCTAACAGTGGATCCACCGAAATTGTGGCGCTTATTCCTTTTTTGAAGCAGCGGGGCGTCCCCACAATAGCCATCACTGGCAAGGCTGACACACCGCTGGGTGAATTATCTGATATCTGTCTCGAAGCTGGTGTGCCGAACGAGTGCGATGATGATGGAATTGTCCCCTCGGCGAGCACCAGTGCGGCCTTAGCATTGGGCGATGCCTTAGCGATCGCCTTTAAACAAAGCCAGGCCGTCAGCCGGGAAGATTTCGCCAAGAATCATCCGGGTGGCCAATTGGGTCGTAACCTTTGTCTACGCGTCGCTGATGTCATGCAGCCCACAGAAAAGGTCGCAGTGGTCGAGGCAGCTACTGGCCTGCGCGAACTCGTGATCCAACTCACAGATCACCCTCAGGGCGCGGCTCTAGTCAAACACCTCGACGGGACCTTAGCGGGTATCATTACTGATGGTGATGTGCGCCGTGCTTTGCAGTCTGTCGATGACGTGTTTGCGCTCACGGCCGAACAGCTCATGACGGGCTCGCCGCTTTCGGTGGCCCCCAAGACGCTCCTCGTCGAAGCGATCCGCATCATGGAGCACCGTCCCCGACAGATTTCTGTCCTACCGGTCGTGGATGAAGCCCAGACCATCCTCGGTTTACTGAGGATACACGATGTTTATCCGCATCGATGACGGGGCTGCGGGACGGGAGTTTTGAAACTTGCAGAAAGCATTAAAGCAATAAATGTTGCTAGCGTGAAAACGACCATTGATATTCCCGAAGAAGTTTTAAAGCGTACGAAAATTGCAGCGGTTCAGCGCAACACATCCGTCAAGCGCCTCGTGATCGAGGGTCTAGAAAAGGTTCTGGAGAGTGATTCTAAAGACTATCAGCCTAAAGAAGCGCTTCGACGTTTGCGTCAAGGATACGCATTAAAAGGTAAACCACTTAACCGTGATGACCTCTATCGGCGCTAGTCGTTTCCTTGACACGAATGTCCTGCTCTATGCTTATGACCAGAATGCGCCAGAAAAGCGCCGTAGAGCCATGCTATATCTTGAACAGGCATGGAATAACTTAGGATCGACCGCTATTAGTGTGCAAGTCCTGCAAGAATTTCACGTCAATGCAGTGCGTATGGGTATGGATTTGCGTGAACTTCGCTACCTGATAGAGGATTTTTGTCATTGGCCGGTCGTCGACAACTCCATCGATCTTTTGGGTAGATCAATGGACCTCTATGATCGTTGGCAGATTTCACTCTGGGATGCTTTGGTGCTTGCCGCAGCCGAAATGAGTGGCGCTAGTGAGCTCATCAGTGAGGATCTCAATCATGAACAATACTATGGTACGGTTCAGGTGATTAATCCGTTTAGGGTCTGATTTGTTTAATCCTGACCTGGGAGCGCCGAGCTCCAGCTCGGCAGAATGATGTCGGATTTAGAATATCCGTTTTGTGTGAGTTCCTGCATGATGCTTTTCCAATGAATTGGGCCCGTTGAAATCAAAAATGCCTGGGACTCCGGTTGCTTTAAGACTGTTTTGAGGGATTGTATGGGGATGCCTGACATAGAGTGGCCGTGCTTTGAGGCGTCGCTGTCGACGAAGGCGCATACCTGCTTTTGAAGGTCGCTGCCAAGACAATTGAGCAACTGTTGGCCGCGGGGGCCGGCGCCCCAGATGACTATTTTCTTACCGGCTTCGACCTGGGTTAAGAGGCGCGCCGTTAGAGTATCGGGCGCTATGCCTAGGGATGCCGCAGTGTAGTGGGAATAATCGATGGATCGCGCCACCCAATGACGGGCGTCTTGGCGATCCGCCCCTACCGTCTGGGTCTTATCCGAAGAAACAAGGTAGGGACGCTTTGCCAAAGCGTCAGTGGCTGTGGCATCATTTGGCCCATGCTCTCGGAATACCCTATCGTATAAAGCCTCAGACGATGCTGCTAGGCCGCTGCATGGAGCGGGTAGGTCCAGTTTTGGCACAAACCAGGTCCCACTTCCGGATGCTGTTCCTTTTTGGATTGCTTCGCGTGTGAGTCGGTTGGTTTCAAGGATCGAAAGGTAGGGCTTCGGATCTCCTTCAAACTCCGCTAACGCGCCTTCAGCCCAATTCAGGCATAGCCTAGTAAACTCCAGATCATTGTCGAAGGTGCCGGGTCGCCATTGGGGAAAAAATGCTAAGCTGCGGAATGCGAGGTCCATGAAGCATGCGAATTGAGAAAGCGGGTTGGTAGTCTCTATGCCATGCATGGCATAGAGACTCAGGGTCACAGAGGGCGCGCGGTAAGTCTGGAGCACGTAGTGGTGTTCCTTGGCCATGGTGTGGTCTTTGAGCGTGATGGCGTCTTGATGGAAGAGCCGGAGGCCTAGAGGTTTTCTGATGTGATGGCCAACTTTTACCTGAGCCAGTCTCAAGAAAAAATCGTAATCGCCAGCCGCTTTGAAATAGGCGTCGAAGCCACCGAGTTGCCTATGAATTTGGGCTCGCCATGCTATTTGATGCCCTGGGAAATGATGAAGCAGGAGGTCTGGCGCGCAGAAGTCTTGAGCGGGATGGGGTCGTTCCGCGCAATCAGCTACCGTTTCCTCAGGGTCTTGAGAGAGTAGGGCATCGGCGTAGACGAATCCGCATGTAGGTCGGGTTTCTAGAACCTGTACGAATCCCTCCAGGGCAGTGGGCAGGTAGCGATCATCGGTATTGGCATTTGCTAGGATAGGGGCCTGTGCTGCCTTGGCTCCTCGGTTCCATGCTTGATAAAGCGTTTCACGATTTTCAGTACGCAGGTAGCGAATATGGGGGTTGTTTGCCTGGAATTTGCGAACGATGTCGCCCTCTTTTTCAGGTGAGCCGCTATCCACGACGATAATCTCCAGCTGCCCCTTTGTATAGAGCGTTTGCTCCAGCAAATTTGTTAGGCAGCCAGCGATGAAGCTTTCGGAGGCGTAGGTGGAGACCAATGCTGAGAGTCGATAGGCCATCGTGGCTTAGGCAGGGTCATGCAGCCGAGAAGCGACGCCCCCATCCATGCCGATGGTACTGCCAGTGAGAAAGCCAGGCGCCTCGCAGACGAGGTATAAACACAGTTTTGCCACCTCATGAGGCGTCCCAATGCGGTCGACAGGGTGGACTTTTTTAAGGGCCTCATACCCATCCGGATTTCCTTCGAATCCGGCTTTGAGCATTGAAGTTTCAATCGCTGCTGGGCAGATGGCGTTGACCCGTACGCGCGCTCCAAGATCGACAGCCATGGCACGCGTCAAGCCGGACAAAGCCGCTTTGGAGGTAGCATAGGCCACGAAGTTTTTCTTGGTTAAGCTTTCGTGGATACTAGAGATATTAATGACCGCGCCCTGATTGCCTTCAAGTTCGGGTAGAAAGGCTTGGGAGAGAAAAAAAGGTGCTAGCAGGTTTACTTTGAGTGTCTCGTCCCAGGCGGCGTGGGTTAGGCTGTCGACGCCGCCTAAGTTTTGAACGGCCGCGTTGTTTACGAGACCGATTAAGCTCATCTCGCGGGTGTTGAGGATTTCGCGGATGCGGGCAATCAGTCGGTCGCGGCTTGCTGGACTTTCTGCGCATTGTGCAATGTCCACGCGCAGGAGGTTGCCGTCGCCCGCGTCCACGGCGGCTTTATCGAGACCGATGACTTCAAATTTCGATTCTTTGAAGGTGCGGTAAAGCTCCTTGCCGATGCCGCCTAAAGCGCCGGTGATGATAACGGCCTTTTTCATGCTGATTCCTCTAAGAATGCGCTGAGCTTATCGATGGCAATACGCGAGGTGCGTAAGACGGCTTCGATCGTATTCGAGCTGTTGTGCGATCCGAAGACGACGTTGTCCATTTTACGTAGCGGCGAATTTGCGGGTAAGGGCTCATGCTCCATAACTTCAAGGGCGGCTCCTTGAATCTGTCCTCCTTGCAGTGCTTGAATCAGGGCGCTTTCGTCAACAAGTCCGCCCCGGCTTACGTTGATCAAGTAGGCGCTGGGATTCATAGAGTCGAGGACGGCGGTGTTGATGATGTGGAAATTTGAATCGGTCAGATTGCAGGTCAGGATAACAAAATTGAGCGTATCTATTTTTTGAGGCCACTGAGCTCTGCCGATGTCCGGAGTGTCGGTTTCGGTGACGAAGGGGTCGTAGCCCACGATATCCATACCCAGCGCTTTGAGTTTGGGGACAAGGCAGCGGCCAATGTGCCCTAGGCCGAGCACCCCAACGCTTTTGCCGGTGAGGCTCATGCCCGCGGGCTTGGGCCAGTGTCCCGCACGCACGCCTTGATCGATCTGGAATAATCCGCGCGCCAAGCCGATGAGGTAGCCGATTGCCACGTCGGACACTTCTCCTCCAAACGTGCCGGGGGTGTGGCTGATGGGAATGCCCGCGTTCTTGGCTCCCTCAAAGTCTATATTATCGACGCCTGCTCCCCACTTGACTGCGGCCCTTAGGCGACCTGCTTTTCCAGCTCGAAAGACAGCCTCGGTGGCCGGGTCGTCTCCGATGATCCAGCCATCGAAGTCGTGAACCAACTCCAGCAGCTCGGCTTCGGTCAGGGTCTGCTCAAATTCAGGAATGGTCAGCTCCCAGCCCAAATTTTTGAGCCAGTCCTGCATGCGATCCACCTGTCGGATCATCGGTGGACAGGTGCAGAGAATTTTTTGAGTTTTCCCCATTCGCTTGTTAGACGGGATAGTAGTAACGGAGTTTATCTGACTCTGCGTGATGATCTTGAATTTTGTGCCCGCGTGCCCCGCCAAAGAATTAGCAACTGCGATAAAAAAATACCGACAGCAGCGCCTTGGGGCGCCATGCCCGTCTGCCCAGTTTAAAGAGATCTGCTCCCACAGCGACCAGGGTGTAAAACAGTGCGTCTCGGTATGACAAGCGCATGTGAGGAATGATTTCCTTTATGGCAAATGCCTCGCGTTCGTAGCGGCGGAATACCTGTCGCCAAGTTTCATCATGGATGTGGTAGACAGCAGCTTCAGGGCTATAGTGAACTTGATATCCCCCCTCGAAGCATTGCTTGGCAAAAGCCATGTCCTCCAAGCCCGTGAGCGCCTCGTCGTAAGGAAACCGGTCCCATAGATGGAGGCGGATAGCGCAATTGGCATTATTGCTAAAGAAGGGGAACTGCTCGTTTTTGCCCGTTTCGGGAAAATATTTTTCAAAGACACGGCCCTCGCTAAAGCGTGTGGTGAGTCCTGGTAATTGGCGTCCGTAGCTGACGGCGACTTTGGGGTCTTCAAAGGGTGCCACTAAATTTTTGAGCCAGTCCTCTGACGCCGGGACACAATGACCGCTGACGAAAACCGCGAACTCCCCTCGTGCTTGAGCGCAGCCAACATTGCAGCTTCTCCCAAAGCTAAAAGCGTCCTTTGAGATCTCAACCACACGTGCGCCGTGCTCTCTGGCGATGGGAACGGTTTGATCGGTACTACCCGAATCCACCAGGATAACTTCGACCTTCCCTGTGTCCGTTTGGGAGGCAACGCCGTCTAACAGAGCACCGATTAAGCGCTCCTCATTATAGGTCCTGATGATGACGCTGATCATGGTCTCTCGCAGCTAGCCTGTGGCGCACTATATATTCGGCGAGGTCCCAGTCAGCTGGAGTGTCAATATCAGTGGACTCCAGGCGCGGCGTTTCAAAGAGCACAGGCCGACGGCCGATGCGCGCCCTTGTTTCGAGAAAGCTTTCTTGGGTGAAGATGTATAGGTTCGAGTTCTCCTCATACCAGGGTTCCAGGTCCTGGGTGGGGATGAGGTTTTCCGGATCGTGGTTTACCGGGTCGCCATCCTGACTATAAAAACGTGTCTGAAAGCGATTAACCGAAAACAGGCTGTCACAGATGCCTGCCGCGTGTTGTTTTTTGAAAAGCGCTAACCCGTGGCGTACGGTGTCTGCGGTTAGCAGCGGATTCGTCGTATGAGTCATGAGGTAGATGTCTGCAGGGACATGATCCACGTCGTCGGCCAAGACACGGTTCATACTCACTGCATCGCCGCAAATCTCAGGCTTGCGCTCCCGGAGGATCACTCGATCAGTTTCAATGCCGTAGGACCGCAGCGTGTCGACAGCGTCCGTGTTGATGACCACCTGATCGATTTCCTGAACCGCAAGCAGCGTGTCCAATACCCAGCGAAACAGCGGCTTCCCGGCAAACTCCTTGAAATTCTTACCAGGAATCCGCGCGGAGTGGCCTTTCATGGGCAAGAGGGCGACGATGTGGTTTCGAGGCATGGGTGGATCCGGTCGTTTTGAATCAGGGTTTTGTAGAGTCGGAAAGAAACGAACTATCCCAACGGCAGCACTGACAAAATATAATCATGGAATTTGGTGTGTACTATGTCTATATTCTGGGATTGCTTTACTGTTACAGAGCATGCGAGTGAGCTTTCGACAGATCTGATGAGCCGCAGAAGGCGCGGAAGTTCGCGGAAATTAAAGGGTGTGATGAGGTGTCGTAGGGCGATTGCCTCGCAGTGGGCCAGACTCAAGTCAAGCAATGGCTGTCGCCTTCACTCTACGAATGAAATATCGTTTTGATTCGGTTGTGGTCGAGTCGCTCTGTCGGCTCGCGGGTGGCTTGATATGTTTTGATCGCTATATCTATGACAACAAGCAAGGAGGTTTAGGTTTGGAATTTTGTCGGTTATCGCTGATCAACTCTGGGCGTATACGCATACTGATGAACCTATTGTCACACGTTGAATAATCCGATCACCACACAAGCATTGCGTGCGCAGCTCGACTCCCTCCGGGAATTCGCTGAGGCGGAGTTTGCGGCGCAGCGCAGCGAATTTGCACGTTTATGGTCGATGCCCTTAGAGGCGCGCTTAGCAGAGGGACGTTGTGTGCATGGGCTGCGATTTGAACGTAAGACCATGGAGGGGCAGTATCTTTTTAGTTATGAGGAAAATGATACCGACTTCAGAGAAGGGGATTACCTCAGGTTGAGTGAGGGTGATCCGCTGAGCCCGCTGACTGACTGTATTCTCGTGGCTGAAGATCCACCTTATCTGACCCTTGATTTTAGCGGAAAGGGAAAGGATTTTCTCCGCTACAGGGATTTGTGTTTAGATGCATCGTATTTCGATCTGGAACAGATCGTTCTTCAGGGTATCGATCAACTGGGGGCGACGCTTCGAGGACGTGAGCGTATCCTGCCTCTGCTTTTAGGTGACGCCGTCGTAGACGAGGTCGATCAGACCAGCTTTGACGAGGCGTGGTTGGCAAGCGACGCAGCGGATTATAATAACAGCCAGAGTGACGCCATCGCCGCCGGAGCAGCGTCTCAATGGTGTTCGCTCATACAAGGCCCTCCTGGAACAGGAAAGACGCGTGTCCTCGCGGAAATCGTAGCTCAACGACTCGCGCGGGGTGAAAAGATTTTTGTGACGGCGTTTACACACAGGGCGATCCATCAGGCGCTTAAAACTATCAAGCAGGCCTTACCCGATGAGGACCGCATCGTCAAAATCGGGACTTACATCCCGGATGCGGAATTGCCGGTGTCGCAATATGAATCGTTTGCAGAGTCCCCGTTGACTGAGATGACGGGAGGGTATGTTATCGGAGCCACCGTTTTTGCTACGCGCTCGCGTCGTCTAAAAGGGATCGATTTCGATGTACTTATCATTGACGAAGCGAGTCAAATGACACTGCCATATGCCGTCCTGGGTATGCTGACGAGTGATAGCTATGTGATTATCGGAGATCCACAGCAGTTGCCGCCAGTGGTGCAATCTCGAAAGGCGAGTGAATCTCATGAACTTTCAATTTTCAATGCGCTGAACCGCCGTAACGATCTGTCGTTGCTGGACACGACTTACCGGATGAATGCGGCTATCGCGGAGTGGTCGAGCGGGCAGTTTTATCGAGGTGAGCTAAGCTCTTCTCCTTTGGCAGCGGCTCGTAAGCTTGAGCTTCCCTGTGGTCGAGAACCCGCTTGGCTCAAAAATGCATTCGACCCCGAACACTCTCTTGTCTGGCTTGAGCATGATGAAGCGGGCTGCCGTAAGCTATGCCTTGAGGAAGTCGATGTGGTGAATCAACTCGTTACCTGTGCCGTCAAGCATGGCCTGTCTCCGAGCGATTTGGCGGTGGTGACTCCGTTCCGCAAGCAAGCCCGCGCAATGCGTCAGCGTGTGAGGCAAACCTTCCCTACAGACACGGCAGCTGGGAACCAGATCGTAATCGATACCGTAGAGCGCATGCAGGGTCAGGAGCGCGCTGTCATCATCATCAGTTGTGCTGCCAGCGATCACGACTTTATCCGATATATCGCCGACTTCCTTTTCCTGCCTGCACGCCTCAACGTTTCGGTGACGCGCGCACGCTGCAAAGTGATTCTTATATGCAGCAGCCACCTACTCCAGGTCGATTGTATGCACACGGACGATCAGGAAGCTCGGATGGTCTGGCATAATTTGCGAGCAGCATCGGAGGTGATTAAGATTTGAAGTGGCTCGGTTGATTCCAGATCTCAAGGGGCACAAGCTGCCCAAAGGCATTGCCCCGATCTGTAGCCGTTTGAAGGCGATCCAGTCCGATGAACTCACGTGTCGTTTAGCGCTCGGAATCTCGGGAAATAGTCTGCCTGAATTTTTCCTACTCTATAAGGACGTGCATGCATTCCTCGTCTCAGTATCGCTCGCTCAAAGTGCCGATATTGAGGACCAGCTTGAGGGCAACCTATTCGATCAAGCCAATACAGACCTGTTCAAGGAGCAGTTTGGCCTCAAGCAGCGGAACACGCTCGATGAGTGCTACCGACAGATATTGGAGATGGATGGCCATGCGACGGACATTCCGTTGAGCCGTTGGATAATATTTCCCAACACGAGTCAGCATATTCTCGACCGAGCCATACAGGTTCTAAACGACGAGCGTTATACACTGATCGCTAAAGAGGCATGCCATGCGGATGCTCTTTTGGCTCGGATACGCCAGGGCTCATATCGGCCCACGCCCTTACAGGCAGTGAATCGAATCCGAGAGCTCTATCACTCTGCTGAGCTCAAGCCACCTCGCGTGAAGGAGGCAGGAACCAGCTATGGTCCACCGAGGGACATTTTTTTGGATTTGGACCAAGAGTGGTTAGTCAAAGTCGACCTAGATCTTTCGGAGGAGGGGCGTGCGGTGCTGGACTCGAGTCATCGCCTGATTACGGGAAGCGCCGGTAGTGGCAAGTCTGTCATTCTCTTACATCGCGCGCGGCTTCTTGCTGAGATGAATGCAAAGCATCGGATTCTCGTAGTGACGCATAACAAACCGTTGAATGAGTATCTTGCGAATCGTTTCGGTGAGTTGAGCGATACAGCTTCCATCGAATGGACAACCTTTTATTCGTGGGTCGCACGAAACACGCGCTCGACGGTGGAGATTTTAGGCCATGAAAAGAGACGCATAATTAATCAACTACTGAGCCAATCGAGCCTCAAAGGCAGGCTGACGGATTCCTTCATAATGGAGGAGTTTGATTGGATCACGAATAACGACATCCGGGATTCTTCAGAGTATTTTGCGACACTGCGTAGTGGGCGCAAACGTGCTCTACAGCCCTCGACCCGTGCTGAGGTCTACAAATTATACAGCTCTTACCTTTCATTGCTGAAGCAGAGCGGGAAGACGGATTGGCCCGGGTTCGCACTAAATTTTCTCAATGGGCTTAGGCGTGGTGTCATCCGAGCACCTCAATACGACGCGATCTTTATAGACGAAGCGCAGTTTTTTGTTCCCGTATGGTTCCAGTGCATGCGGTACGCTCTAAGGGACGAGGGCCAGTTGTTTATGGCAGCCGACCCGACTCAAGGGTTTCTGGGGAGTGGGCAGTCCTGGCGCCGCGTTTCTGGGCTCAATATTCAAGGAAAAGCCCACACCTTGAGTCGACCTTACCGCAGCACCCAAGAGATTACTGGCTTTGCCGCGAGGTTTTACCGAAGCCGAATTGGGGTCGAAGATGAATCGGTGAACTTGCCGACTTCGGACCAGATAAAAGACCTGAAGACGGGCCCAATTCCACAGTTATTCCAGTTCTCGGCCCAGCAAGATCAAATGCAGTGGCTGGTGCGGCAGATCACCCGAGAGATCGATTCAAACCAGGTGACACCTGACCAGATCCTGGTGCTCTGTAGCAACAATACGCGGGTGTTGGGGTGTGTAGAGATGATCAACCGAAAACGCCCCGGCTGGGCGATCAATGCCAAGGAAAACGGCCATGCGGGAAAGATCCGCGTCTGCACACTCAACGCGGCAACGGGATTGGAGGCGCCTATGGTGTTTATTCTGGGATTAGACAAAATTTTCGAGGAGGAAGACGCCTTAACAACGAGCCCAGAAGACAAGCCCGAATTGATCCATCGCAATACGCGAAAAATATACATGGCCATGACCCGGGCTATGACTTACCTCGCGGTCTGTTTTCAAAGTGATCTAGTGCGGCGCATTTTGACCGCAGAGAGTGTTTACAATGGCCGCAGCGAAAACGTGGCGTCCTGAGCCCTTGCCGACGTGCTCACCCACGCCGCCTGTGTTATCTGTTTTATTAGGACACTTTGCCGAAGTATCTGTGTGCCCCTCCAATTATATAGGGCGCTAGACGGCGGCGCTTCGTCGCCGCCGAAAGAGTGGTTTGATCGCTGTAAGCCAATTTAAATGCAGCATGCCTTAAGGGCGCTTTACCCTTGCTGCTACTGTGAGTCGGTGTGTGACAGGTTTGATAAGCCGCAGAAGGCGCGGAAATCGAAGACGGCGTTTATATTTCGTGGGGTGATCGCGGGAGGGATTGCCTCGGAGTGGATCAGACTCAAGCCAAGCAATGGCTATCGCCATCACTCTACGCAAGGAGTCTGAGCTCAAACCACAGGATATTTACGGTTCTTCGCAGAGAGTAGTGGATATTAGACCCGAGGCTGCGCCATCTTCAAAGCTTCCTCAAAATCAAGCTTCGGAAATACATCCAGCTTCCCGCCGATGGTGGCATCGTAGATCATGCGACCATCGGCTTCGAAGGCATCTTTGGCCAGGCGGTAAAACGCGGCGGAACCCTCTAGGTCAGGGAGGTGCCAGTCCTGGTTGGCGAAGTAGCGGGGGTCGAAGTGATTGGGGTCGGTTTCGCCCATTTTTTGTTTCTCGTGGGGCTTACCCGATGCCGAGAAGGAGTGGTCCACCCCTATCAAAAACACGCGTTTAAAGCCCATGAAGTAAGCCAGTTGCATCGCGGCGTAGGTGACCGTGTTGCCCTCGATGACAGCCTCCGTAGCATCCGCGCTAAACGCATAGGTGTGAGCCGTATGAATAAAGAAGAGACGTTTGGATGCCTCGACTAGACTCTTGCCAGAGGCATAGGAGACAAAGCTGGGGAATGCATAGTCTTCCAATTCATGCGCGGACTGTTCGATCACCAAGGAGTTGATCGCGACATGGTAGGTCGGGCGGAATGGTGAACGCTCGAACATCAAAAAGATTTTGTTCAGGCCAAAGCTGTAAAACTGATTCAATGCGCCGAGATTGGTCAGGTTTAGGGATGGACCATTGCCAATGATGAAGCAGTCTGCGCTCGCATGTCGGTTTTTAAATCGGCTCAACCGGTTAACATGCTTTGTCTTCCATTGAGCAAAATGCTCGAGGTTAGGAGGTGCCTTGGAGAATTCTACCCGATCTGGTGACACCCCCATAGCCAGGAGTTGAGCGTAGATTTCTTCGGCATAGCAGCTGGCGATGAGGATACGACTCCAATTGAGATCCACTAGATCATCGGCGCCCCATACCGGTAAGTCACAGAACCTTGTGCCTCGTTTCATTGGATCATTATCGCAAAACCCAATTATATCGAAGTCACCCCTCATAGCTTTCAGGGCATTTTTTCCAGCCTGGCTGGCTCCGAAAATGATTAGCTTGGTCACGAGTTGTAAATTGACGACAAATTATAAAGATTGCCTAAAAAAATCATCCGAGTTGTCGAACTTATGCGCAGATGAAAGGGCATATCAGAGCTTAGGCAATCAAACAAGATTTCTACTTAGACAGAGAATATGCACGCTACTATCGAATTTGACCGGCACGCGAACCCAAAGCGTTTAGGCGTGCCAAGGCGCTTTGATAAAAGACGCCACTGTGACTATGATTTTTGCGGGTGTCGTCGAACGCGTTTCTTGTGGATATCCCACAAATTGAATGCTATTTACTTTGATATACCAAAGTGTGCGAGCCAGACCTTGAGAAGTGCCTTTGGAGTATTGGGATCACATGCTGGGATTGATCCTACCGCCCGTGCTCTAGCTAGGCTTAACATTACTGATACAGATCAACAGATTAGATATGTAAGCAATGATGTTTATGAGGAAAAATCAGAATACCCAAAGGCTGCTATTACTCTCAAAAATCGTATGCACACCTCAATTCAGTCTCATTCGAAAGCTATTGAAGAAAAAGAATGGACCGTTGGATCACCAGATAAAACGACAGGGTTCCAACTACTAGATCTTTCGCCAGATGATGCCATAGAAGCATTTCCAAATTATTTTAAGTTTACCTTTGTTCGCTGCCCATACCAGCGAGCCGAATCCGCGTATTTAATGATGAAGCGTAAAATAAATGAGCCTGAGACACAAAGAATGTGGCGTAGTTTATTTGGAAATGGAGTGTTCCCGAGGAGTCTAGATGAATTCCTCGAGTATATAGCTCAACGTTCGAATTGCCATTGGAGAAGTGTACAAGATTTTCTACCAGATGTCGAAGGAATGAAACAAATGAACTTTATAGGAACGCTGGAGAATTTTTCAGAATCTCTCAAGGTTCTTAAAAAAAACCTAAAGCTTCAGGCAGAATTTGAATGGTTAAACTCAAGGAATAATTCAGTGAAAAAAAGTAGCCCTATTTCCAAATATTCAAAGGAAAGAATCGCTGATTTGTATTCATATGATCTCGATTTATTTGACCGTATCAGATGAGAGATATTTTAGAGCTAAGGCAGAAATTTGAAGGCAAACGGATTTTCGCTATCGGAAATGGTCCTTCTTTAAATTCGACTCAGTTGGATTTGATTCAAGGGGAATATAGTATAGCAATGAATCGGATATCCTTGATCTACAATCAGACACTTTGGCGCCCCAATTTCTTTGTCTGCTCAACTACAAATGTAAAACGATATGATTGGCGATCAGATATTCAAAAGACTATGGATCTTGGAATCAAATCCTTCATATGGGACCAAATAGGTGAGTTTTTGGACTGCCATGAGAACACATATTTGCTTAACTGTGAATATGGTAGTGAGGTTAGAGATGATCCTCCCATCGATTGGTGGTCCAACGATCTTGCCAAAAGAGTAACGAAGTTTGGGACTAGCATGCTCGTTGCACTACAAATCTGTAATTACTTGGGCTTTCAAGAGGTCTATCTTCTTGGATGTGATTTGGCTTTCAAAAAATATAAAGATGGTGATAAGGACCTGAATCATTTTTCGAGTGAATATGGTACACCTGGACTGGATTACGAGAATTTAAATCGAAATATGATGGCGGCCCATAAGCTTGCATTGAAAGCAAGCAGTCTAACTGAGATGACTATATATAATGCAACGCCCAGCGGGGCTTTGGAAATCTATCCCAGAGTTTCTCTAACTGATGTGTTTGCCAATGTCTGAAGGTATTATAGCTCCGCAGATTAACATCGCTGATGTGGGCGCCTTTGGAGGCGTGGACCCTGGATGGGCAATTATTGGAGACTGTCTTCATGTCTACGGTTTCGAGCCCAATAAGGAAGAGTGCAAAAGACTGATAGATAATGGCTGTGACTTTGTCCGGTCAGTTAGTTTCGTTGACAAAGCCATAGCTGCCTCAAGTGGAATTCAGACTTTGTTTCTTCCAAGATCAGCGACCTGTGCAAGTCTGAGGAAGCCGTTGGATTCTCAGTTCTCAAGATTTTCAAAAATTGGGAGCCAAAGAAATAGGAGAGCATCTAATATAAGAGGAGTTTCAGTTGAGACGATTAACCTCCAGGAATTCGGCCAGAGAAATGGCGTAGTCTTTGATTTTATAAAGCTAGACACACAAGGGACGGAATTTGATATTCTGGAATCATGTGAGGCTGCTTTTTACGACAACTTGATTGGTCTGGAAGTTGAGGTAGAATTCATCCCACTTTATGAAGATCAGAAGCTCTTTAGTGAAATCGAATTGTTTCTTAGGAATAAAGGATTTTCACTAGTAGGCTTGCGCCGTAACCACTGGAAGCTGAACAATGGAACAGACTCAACATTAAGGTCAGGAGGAATGCTCACCTACGGAGATGCACTCTTTTTCAAAACTGAGTTGGTTTCTGGGTATGGAAGAACCGAATCTATTACCAAGCTTGCCTTACTTGCGCTGAGATATGATCTTTGGGATTTAATTGAGTTTTTGATACAGAAAATAGATCTCGATCTACGTGAGTTCGATACATTTGTGGCCAGACTTGATCAACGTTCTAAAACCCATCAGTATCCATCTCATTCTTCTCGCGAGAACCCGCATGAAGTGCATGCAGATCAAAGGTTCGGATTTTAAATCTCAAGATAGCTTTTAGAGAAGAGTGAGTCTAGGCCTATTTGAAGCTCATCAACAAGCTCTCTTTGCGAGGCATTTACGCAACGCGATTTGAGAAAAATAAATACAGGCCATCGAAAATGAGATGGAAGTGAGTTAATAATTTCTTGGGATTGATGTCTGTTTTCGTCTGGGCGTTTTGCTATACCAGAAAGACTTTTTAGTAATTTTGCATCTTTTTCGTCAATTGTCGAAAGCAAGTCTTCAGCTGCGCTAAAGTATTTTTCACTATCTTGATTTTTCGCCATCAAGCTCGTACCAATAGAGACATTTGATAGAAAATGTATTAATCGATTTTTTTTGGGTAACTGAACAAATTCATCTGGATTCGATGAAGCGTTAAAAATTATGCACAAATTATATAAATAGATCATAATTAGCGGTGGATTCTTGCTACTATCTATAAATTTTTTTAAAAATATTTCGATCAATGAGATGGTTTCTCGGTACTTTTCAAAAGATTGCGCTCTGAACTTTGTCAACGGATCGTGATGGCAAAAAAAGACACAGGCAAACGCGAGTCCGAGCTTATGCTTGTGCAATTCTTTGTTATCGAAATCGAGAAGTATGGCACACAATTCGGGGAGAAGTAGAATTTGCTCCAGAGCAGTATCCCTTGGTCTTAATGACTTATTTGAAATAAAATCATAAATATCTTCATTTAGGGATCTTTCAGATTTTTTGGAATTTCGGGTTGCGGCGAGCGATTTTATTTGCCTTTCTACTTTATTGACGCTTGAACGTAGCTTAAAACCACTAAAAAAGAGAGATAAAGAGCCAGTATTCGTTGTATCAAAAAATTCGAATTTGTCCGTAGGGATTCTGAGACATAGAATTTTTACACTTAAGTACTTCTCTTTTAGGCTATTTATTTCTAAAATGCTTTGAGAGTCAGTAATTATTATATCATTTACAGTGATTTTTGGTTGAGGATCTTCCCGGTATTCAAGCAAGTTTATACCGAGGTTATTTGTTATTTTCTTTAATATTAATATTCCTGTAGCCAAATCCTGATTTTGATTTTCACTGCGGTGCAGGTAAAATGCCGGCTTTTCCTTGTAATTTATTCTAGAGTCTGGAATCGATTCGATCTTAACACATCTCAAAAAATAAAGCGTTAGTAATTGGTGGGTTCGATAGGCTGAATTAGTTAGAGGGCATGTCCGAGTGATTATATGGTTTGCACCAAAAGATGACTGGTTGTCCGCTACAGATCGAATAAGCTTCTCATCGGAAAGAATGATAGTTCTGCCTGAATGGGTAAGGACATCTTGCTCATTGTGAATCAAAAAGACCGAATCTTTTTTGTTCGTATATTCTTGATTATAACATCCTATAAAATGGTTGATCGCGGCATCTGTAAAATGTTTCATTCGAATAGTGGACTTTCAATGGGTGGCGATAAATCTCCTAGAATCCTTTCGGGGTAGATGTTACTCAACTTGGATTCTGTGTCTGTTATCGTCTCGTGAGATTTTTTCTTGATAAAATATTACACCGGATGAGGCATTTCATTGAAATTGGCTTTCGAAGGAACAGGCTTCGCTACTTTGTCGTTGATTACCTTCACTATTGCGGAGATCAGCTTTGTCAACTTGGTCCCATTAGATGATTTTCTTATCGCATGCTTTATTTGGAACAGCTTGGTTCTGTTGAGTTGTTTTGAGCGTGCGGACGTTACTTCGAATGGAGGATTTATGCTAATGCTTGCTGATAAAAAGTGTATCGGGCTTTTTTCTCATGTTGAAGGTTGTAAAGTAGAAAAATGACATTTAAGTAATTAGTCCCTATCGAGATGCGCCCGCGCGTTGTTACCATTGCCGGGAGCTGCACAGGTTTCGAAGTAGTCAGTCGCGTCGTAAAATGACTGTTTTTCATCGCTGGACCATTGGGTTTCAATGACTTTCATGATGACCGTCGCCCCGAATGCCTCGCGCTGAAAACACGATGTTTGTTTCGATTTCGCATGCGTCGAGCTCGAGGAAAATCTCTTTCTCAAAGGAACTGGTGATGATTATGAAATCTGGGTTCAAATCAATGATCTGATCGGGTGAAATGACGGGGATACCATTAAATCCCTCAACCTGTTTCTTGGTCGATTTATCGCAAAAAGTGATGGCCTCTGTATGTTCTTGGACGGTTTCAAGCACTTGAGCTCCGCGAGTACTCGCGCCGTACAAGAGAACATGAGCACTTCGAATTTGGCTGAGGTCTATCTCTGGGACGTTGATGACTCGGTGAAGATAGGTATCTAGATTTTCGAGCGGGACCTCGCGCTCTAATCCTTTGCGCAGGCCAATGAGGTTACCCCAAGCATCCGCGGAGCGCACATCGCAGGGGAAGCGTTCGAGGCGGTGCCAGGTGTGGTAGCCGCCGTATTGCTGGATGGGATCCCATTCACTGACGAATACAGCGTAGTCATGAGATTCGAGGAACTTGGCCATATCTGCCATCTTGTAGCCGAGAGGGAGGGTTTTACGGTCTTCAAATTCGCAGAGAATCACGTCGGGTCTATCGTGTTCCCATGGATAGCTCTTGAGTACGAAATAATCTAAGCCTTCTGCATCTATTTTCAAAAAATCGACATGTCTGCAGTGGATTGATTCGAGAAGAGATCGAAGGGTTGTTGTTTTTACGCTAATTTGGCTTGTGTGGTTCTTAAGGAAAGGCTCCAGGGTGGTCACTCCATCGCTTTCTGGTGATGTGAATAGCGGCGAGTGGTCACGTTCAGATTCGTGAATGGCGACTGGATAGATGTGCACCCGAGGGAAATCAAACCATTCGGTCGTGAGTTGCTTGTAGAGCGGTGGGTTGGGCTCGATCGCGTGCACAGTCCAGCCTTTGTGAGCGAACTGGGCAAAGACAGATCCTTTATGTGCGCCCACATCAACTATAGTTCGATTGGCCTCGGATTCGGTAAACATGGAACGTATCCATGCGGACTCATCGAAGGTAAAGCGGTGGCCCTCAGGAGCCTTGAGAAGAGGATCATTCAACATCATGGGATTTTTTCTCCAGCTATAAAAAGAGATACGCTCTGGCTTACTTGTCTGAGCTCACTCAGTTGAGGAGCGTATAGATTCCATCCATGTAAAATATTGTCCGGATTGGAAACGTAACGTGTTTTGAAAGCAGGGCTGATTGGATTCATTTCGCTTAGAGATTGAATTCCGGGAGTCTCGGTTAGGAAGCGGAAGTAACGATCTATACGGTGTTGGTTCTCAGGCGTGGGTGCATCGTGGAGATAGAAGTCAATGGCGTGGTAGAACTTACCTCCAGGTTTCAGGACACGTATAGACTCGCTTAGGAAGGCATCGAGGTCGTTGTCATCGATATGCTCGACCACGGATATAGAGAATAGGATGTCGAATCTATTGCTCTCAATATTACTGCTGCCTTCACCTAGGTAGCTATCTATCGTAGTGACACCTGCTATTTCCGGCCTCGATGTGGGGCCATGTCCACGTCCTTCGCAGCGATCAATATTGAAGCAGGCATTCTTCTTTGAAAGAGCCGGGAGGATACGCGAATCACCACCGCCGACCTCGGCAATCGACTTATCGCTCAGATCGCGCAATTCACGGTAGACTGCCAGGTCCTGAGCAATTTTGAGTTGGTAAGAGATTTTGTGGCTCTCTAGCTCTTGGATCCAGTTGGCATCCAAGGCTTCCCAGAGGATTTGTTTTTCGATAAAATGGAACATCAGTTGAGTGCTTCTCGCAGGGGTCGGCGCTTAAAGAGTTCGAGGTTTCCGCCCACAGTCGCGTTAATAATTTCTCTTCCGTCTGCCTCATAAGCGTCTTTTGCGAGACAATACATGGCTTCCATCATGTTAACGTCGGCAGCTTGCCATGCTTTTCCTTGGAAATAGGTATCCATGAAGTGATTTTTATCCGCTTTGTCGGATTTGATGATTTCTTGTTCTTTGGCTCCTGGGGGCTGAACATAGCTGTGATCGAAGCCGACGAGGATCGCCTTTTTGTAACCAAGTCCGTAGGCCAAATGTAGATTGAAAAAAGTGACGGTGTGCCTCCATGACATGTTCTGGAAGATGTCCGTGCAGAACTCAGGTTTGCCTTGAGCTTCCACGAAGTAGGTATCGGGTCCGGGATTTAGGCAGTAAGCCATCCAATAGGGGAGGATTTTATCTGGGCCCTCTATGCGATTTATCCGGGCAGCGCTTTGTTCTGCTACCAGATAATTTACCACTGTGTAGTAAGTAGCGTATTGAAGGAGCTCTTCGCTCAGAAACGCGTTGTTTGAGATAATCAAATCCTGGCCCTCAAAGAGTTTGAAGTCGGTCCTCTTAAGGCTGGGGCCATTACCAACGATGACGCAGGTATCGCGTTGTGTTTCTTTTAGGACCTGTGTTTGGCTGCGAAAGTAATGGTGGGCTCTGGCAAGCTGCTCCTTTTTCCATCCGGCATCATAAGCCCAGCGTCGGCCTCCCATATTATAACAAATAGATCCGGTCTCACGCTCTTGATCGATAGGGATTTCATGCACGGGAACAGATTGCTTGATGCCGAGCTGAAGCATTGTGTCACGTGTTCGATTCCGGCAGGGCGTTTCTGCATTGCGGAGGGATTGCCATGCATCGTGTCCTGTATTGAAGGCTAAGAGTAGACTCTTGAAGGTTTTTTCGAGCTGCTGTGCGCTTGAGGTCCCCGCGTTCAGCTCGTGCTTTAACACGCCATCATGTCCATCTACCAAGAATTCAGCATAACGTTTTAGCCAGATATCGCTGACGTATCCGAAGTGTTCACACATGACATCACATACCTCTTCATACGAGTTCCCTCTTTGGCCATAGGTTTTGTTATCCAGGTGATACGACGAGCCGGCCAGGGGTAGATCGATGAAAGCGATGCGTATCTTTTCCTTGGCACAACGGATCATGAATTCGTAGTCCATGGAGTAGTGTCTATCTTCCCTCAAGTATCCCAGGCGTTGGTAGACTTCGCGTCGAACAAACGTAGCCGGCTGCATGATCCCGACCTCGTGCTGGAAGTTTTCGGCGAAAGTCTCTGGGGCGCGGTTAATATATGCATCGCGGAGTATGTTGCCCTCTGCGTCGACATATACGCCAAGTCCATAAACGATCTCGGGTTCGTCGTTTTGCTGAAATCGCTCGGCGACGCGCGCGAATACCGTATTATCCCAATAGAAATCATCTGCATTGATCCATGCAATGATGTCAGCACAAGATCGCTTGATCCCCTTGTTTACAGCATCCGCCTGTCCTGTGTCGCTTTCTTTCACCAGTGTGACATGTGGGTAGTCGAGAGCGATTTTTCTGCTGTTATCTGTAGATCCTGGATCGAACACCCAGTGTTCCAAAGGCGATAGAGTTTGGTCTTTTACGGAGTCCAAACACCGTCCGAGAAATGTGCCTTGATTGAGGCTAGGTGTGACGGCGGAAAACGTAAGTTTAGTGTGCTTGAAGCGTGGCCGTTTCCCGCATGCTTTTTCTAAGGTCGGGACGATTTTTTCTCGTTGGCGTTTATCTAAAGGTAGGCGTTCAAAGAAGGCCCGGGTTGTTTTCCAATCTGCCTCACTGGCACCCAACTCAAGATTTAGATTATCGGTGACAGTTTCGATAAGAAATTCAGTGAGTAGGCCTGGATACACCGTGCGCTCGGGAAGCCGAACAACATCGGACGGAGAAAACGCACCGCAGTCCATAAGTCGATTGAGCATCCGCGTAAACGGATGGGAAAAATAGGAGGCATTGCGACGTGGCACATCGACGCTCATGAAATTCGCTTCTCCAGCCTTTCCTCCAAATTCCGCTTCCTTTTGTTCCTGATCTGCTGTCCGATGGCAGACCAAAGGCCGTCCCACCTGCAGGACACGAGCATCGGCAAAAGCTTCGAGCATCATGCCCAGGTGTGGATAGACACTGCCCCAATACGGGGCGGGGTCTTTGGCCATGAATGCTTCGCGGCGAAAGATATTTACCGAGATAAAACCGATGATACTGATAAACCCTTGGCGCACACAATAGTCCCTCAAGCCGGGAAAACTCACCGTCTTCTCTGGGTGTAAGCGCATCCAGTTTTCATGGATAAGCCTGCTTAGGTCTTTATTGCGCCGAGATCGATTTAGAACCAGAAAGTCATGATCGCCGGACCCGAGGAGGTGGATGATTATCTCTAAAGCATCGTCAGTTTCCAGAAAATCGTCATCCCCAAAGATCCAAAGAAACTCACCCTTGCATCCTTCAGCGCATTTGATGAGGTTGCGTTCGAGCCCAACATTCTGGGGATAGCGTCTGTAAGTGAACGCGGGGCGGGGGGCGCAGAAATCGTGCACCGGCTTTAATGAATCTTCGGGCGAACAATCGTCGCTGACCACAACCTCAACCATACCGTCAAGTTTGCCCTCAATTTGCTGAGAAAGCTTCTTGAGCGAGAAGAGCAAGGCCTCCGGTCGGCAGTATGCTGGGATTGCGATGCTGAGAAGTGGCGGCCTCATCGATGCTTTTCGTGATGATACTAAGGGTTTCTTTAGAAGAGGCTATCAGCTTGGAAGTCGATGATCGCCTGGCCTGTCCGATTTAGAGACCGAGCAATTTTTCGTTCTTTAGCAGATAGATTTTTTGCATCGAGGTGGGTTTCGAAAAAGGGAGATTTTGCAAAGGGAACTCCGGGAGTGGGGCGATGAAATCTGGCTGAGACATCAGGAAAATCGTGAGAATTAGTTATCACTATTCGCCTTGAGTCGTCTGCTCTTTAGCGTTGAAGGTTGAAAAATCTGAGCATCTTAGCTTTTAACCGAAACAGGCCGTAGTGTTCGCTCAATCGCACTGCTGCACGGGCAGATATAGCGTGCCGCTTTTCAGGTGTGGATAATACGGCTTGTCTGAGCGTTTCGGCGATTGCTTCTGGGCTGGAGTAGCCGCAGGTTTGATCAGGGGCATACAGTTCGGGGCGAGAGGCGTAGGTTTGGGGGATTTCTTGGTGGGGGATGACGAATGCGCTAGTGTCGTCGATCATGCTGCCGTGGCCGCCCCAGGTGTTGGCGCATATTGGGAGGCCGGCGCGGATGGCTTCCATGATGGGGAGGCCCCAGCCTTCGCCCAGGCTGGCTGAGACGTAACAATCTGCTGCGGTGTAGGCTGTCTGTAGGGTGTCTTGCGACCAGGGATCGGTGATGATCTCGATATCGGAGCGCGGTGTCTTGAATGGGCAGTCTGCGGAGGTTTTGATGGTGAGGCGGGCAGCGCCGGGTTCGGGAAAGGCGATGTCCCAGGCACGAAAGAGGAGGTGGAGCCCTTTGCGGAAGTGCCACGCACCCACGTAGAGAAAATGAAAGGGCTGGGATGCGGTGTAGTCCGTTTTTTGTAATACGGGGTCGAGGTCTACCGCTGGCGGTATCCAGTGTGCCGGTGGCTTGAGGCCCGATTCCTGTGCGATCCGTTGGCAATGCTCGGTGGTTGTCCAGATGGCGTCGAAGGCGTCGAAATACGGAATCCACTCGGGTGGGTAGCGGCTCCACTCATGGACAAAGAGGGCGATATTGCGCTGACCCGGTATCGTCCGGAAGTTGCGCCCGTTGACATTGTGAAAAACGATATCGAAGCCGGATAGCTCTCCTGGTTCGGCTAAGGTTCGATGTGTGACCTGCCAACCTAGTCTCTCAAAAGTCGCTGCATATAGGTCGCCGACATGAATAAAGCTGGGCAGCGTGGTGTCGGTGAGGATGCAGGTATTCATGAGTCCGCTTGTTTGTCGGCACTATAGACTCGGACTTAGGCGTTCGGCTGTCGGGGGCCAGTGTCTTTTTGGGATCCGCTAATGGACGCGAATAAACGCGAATGCTTTGTTTTGCTGATTGTGGCGGAGGAATCTGCGGTGGGCTTTAGGCTGTTAAATCAATCAGTTTTAAGCCATGAGCGGTGAAACGATGGAAATCGGAGTCGAGTGTGGCCCATGCCATATTGGAGCAGATTGCAAACGCTGCGAAGAAAGCGTCCATCCAGACTTTCGGCGAGGCTGTCGGGGCGGACGCAAACTGCGTCCAAAGTCTTTCGAGCCGGTCGGGTTCTTTGGTGATTTTTGAAATATGAAGGCTCTGGGTGAATGCAGAGACGATTTCGATGGCTTGAGTATTATCTATGGGATCAGAGCCTAGTCCCTTTTGTACGGTGGGTGTAGAGAGGAGCTGTAACCAAGATTGCTACACCGCCCGGCATAGCCGGACTTTTGGGGCATTTTCGACAAGAAACTGGCGGCATATGTTGTGATGTAGGTGAGAATCAAAACTGGCCGCGAGCCAGACATTCGTATCGATCAGGATCTCATCCATGGCTGAGCGACTCGGCGTGGTCTGCATCTGCAAAGAGCGCGAGTGCTCGTTCGTTGGATACCGGAGGGCCTTTGCAAGAAATCGAGGGAAGGTCCTTGGCAGAAGGTTTGACTGCTTGCGCTCCCAGGCTCTGTGAGCCCAAGCCGATCGTGATCAGTTCCGCTAACAGGTCTTTCAAAGTACGGTCTTCAGTCGCGGCTTTAATTTTTACTGCACGCATGAGTTGTGGATCCAGATCTATTGTTGTGCGCATAAAAACATATTCGCATTTAAATGAATTTGTGTAAAGTGTTGAAGTCGTGCTTTGGGTTCGGGTCCGCGAATAAACGCGAATTTTCTGTTTTGAGATGGGGGCTGTGAGGGGGAGGAATCTACTGTAAGCAAAATGATGTAGCAGCGGCGCTCTGTCGCCGCTGGGGCTGCCGTTGTGGTCGACGTGGCACCGTGCTATTCGTGAGCCGACAGAGCGTCCCGGCTTCAACTGAATACAGCGTCGGCTAGGCCCAATTTCTCGGGTCTGCTAGTTAACACTAATGCGCGCGAATAGACGCATTTTTTGGAGCTAAGGTGGTATTTACCTTACGATTGCTTCTTTTTATTTGGGTAGAGTCCGGGATATTCGGCGACTTTGCGCTCTTCGGATTCTGGAAGATTCTGGGCCCATGTGAGCCAGTTTTGGATGAGGTGGCGCAGTAGTTTGGGTTGATCTTCGACTCCAAGGGCAGCTAGGGCGTCTCGCATATCTTTGGCTTCGATCGCTCCGCTGAGACGTTCGGTGACCCTGATCATAATTTCTGGGTCCATAGGGTCCCCTCTGCCCGCATTTCGCTCCAGGTCGTCTTCGATCAATCTCTCCAGATAATTGGAGAATTTCATATTCTGCGCCTTGGCAGTTTCTTTGGCCTTCTTGGAGATTTCGGCATCCAGTGAAATCGTTGTCCGAAGGACGCTTGCAGATCTTTGCCTACTCATGTATGCAAGAATATGCAAAATTGCGTTGACCTAAGCTAATGATTTCTCAGTTCTTTTGATGCAAGGTTAATACTCGTATGCGTCCCTGTTCTGAAGAAATAACTATCACGATAGAATCCACGTTACTCGAAAAGGCTATAGAGTCTGCGCAGACTCGTGGAGAGGCGCTTTCGAAGTTTGTTGCAGAGGCTCTTAAGGTATATCTGGCCTTTCCCAGTGATAGTCAGGAGCTGCATACGCCCGTGATCGATGCGCGTCTATGCGAACAGGCGCGTCGGGCCGGAGTCGATGTTTTTGAGCTACTGATCGGTGCGATGCTCGATCGTCAGGATGATACCTTTGAACCCTAGGGGATTCCGCGCAGAATCGCTGCTTCACTGTCTTTTTTGTTTGGGGACTCGGTCATGACTAAGCGTGCCCCTCTAACTGCAGAAAGCACTTTAGAATCGCACTTCGTCGACACCGAAAGAGCGGCTGAAGCAGACCGAGACTACTCTAGTTTCCTGGGTGCCACGGGGATGTGGACTTCGAAGCGTTTCAAGAATCCGGGTGTGAAGGGTCCGTTCCAGTATACGCCACGCGCCTGACCTGCGGCCTGATGTGTGGGGTGTTTGGCGAGCCAGGCTTCGAGCTCAGCTTGGGCGTTTTCGAAGTTTTTTCGTGAGTAACCACCGCGCACGCCAATGCTTGCGACAATGCGCTCTTTTTTCTCAATGACAGTAACGTTGCGGGTAGACTGAAAGTCACGATCTGCCGCGTCTCTTCCGATGTAGAAATACATTTTCCCAGGGTCAATTTCAGCCTCAACGGGGCTGGTCATTTTGATGTCGTTTTGACTAATGTAGCGAAAGAGGGGCTGGAATAGGCCGTTGTTTGCGTCGAAGTAGCCACTGTTCGACTCAGCCATGATCAAGCGGCTGGCTGGTATCGTTTTGATTTCTATGTCGCCAGCTTTGGTTTGTGGGAAGGCTTCCTCGGTTGCCGAGGTGGTTGAAAGGGTCGCAGTCATGAAAGTGAGTATTAGGCTAAGGGCTCTCATTCCTATAATACCGAGTGCATACTTGAGGACCTTTCAATTCTGCGCAGCCGATTCAGTTACAGTGGGTGGCGTCAAGTTGGTTTGATTTGATCCATCTCAACCTAAACTAGGTCTACATCACAACGTTAATAAACATTTGTAAAACGGTTCTTATGATACCGATTTATCAAGGATTGAGTTAGGATTTAAGCTGCTTGGGCGAGTTTTCGGAGTCTGAACATTCGATCTACATAATACTCACTGAAACCCTTTATGAACTTGCCTCATAACGCTCCCGAATTTGAAGGCGGTGGTCCGGACCAGCAGCGCCGTCTTGAGATTCTAGAGGCTACCAGTCGAGCGGCCAAGATAGGGGTGTGGGAGGTCGATATGGATACGAGCCAGATCTATTGGTCACCTATCGTCTGTGAGCTTCACGAGGTTCCTGTAGATTATGAGCCCGGCTTGGAGGAAGGGATTGATTTCTATAAGGAAGGGTATAGCCGTGATATGATAGCTGATGCTATTTCGCGTTGTATCGCCGATGGGACTCCCTGGGATCTAGAGCTTCAAATCGTGACCGCGAGCGGACGTGAACGCTGGGTGCGGGCTATCGGTCAATCTGAGCGCGTTGATGGAAAGCTGATCCGGCTTTTCGGGACCTTTCAGGATGTGGACGCTCAGCGACATCAACGATCGCTTTTGGAAGATTCAAATGCTCGGCTACAACAGACGCTCACAGCATCGACAGATTTTGCATTGATGGTCACCAATCTTGAGGGCAAGATAACTGTCTTCAATGCTGGTTCTGAAGCTCTTCTGGGTTACGCGGCCTCAGAGATAGTGGGCCGTTGGCATTTAAACGCGTTTCTGGATGCGAAAGAACTCGCTCTGCGCTTGGTTGAATTAAGTGAGCCTGACCTGGTTTTAGATGATGTGCTCTTCCATTTGCCGAATCTAAATGGATCCGATTCGCATGAGTGGGGTGTGGCTACGAAAGAAGGTGAAGCGCTTACCCTGAGGCTTACTGTCACGACGATCAAAAGCCAAGATAACCGTATAATCGGTTATATGGTAGTCGCCGTGGATGTGACTGAGAAAATAAAGGCGCAGGAGGCTTTTTTGGAGAGTGAGCAGCGTTTTCGTGGTGCTTTCAAGGGCAGTGGATTGGGGACATGTATCGTGGGTATAGACGGTAGATTTATTGAAGTAAATGAGCAGTGTGTTCGGTTCTTTGGTTATTCAGAAGAGGCATTGCTGACTAAGACATTTCAAGAGCTGACCCATCCTGAGGATCTAGAAGAGGATCTCCGCTTGTTGCATGAAACGCTTGATGGAAAGCAAAATGGCTATCGTTTGGAAAAGCGTTATTTCCATCCAGATGGGCACATTATTTGGGCTCGGCTCAATGTGTCCTTGGTTAGAGGTCGCGACAATGAGCCTCTTTATTTTGTCTCTCAGGTGGAGGATATTACCGAGACTCACCGTTTGTCCCAAGAGCTTGAGAACGTAAATGAACGGCTTCGGCTCGCCACATCTGTCGGACGCGTCGGAGTCTATGATTGGAATGTCGTTGAAGACATCCTTGAGTGGGACGATCAGATGTTTGAGCTCTATGGAGTTTCTCCCGATGATTTTCCGAAGGCAGTTTAGGCTTGGGAGAACGGCGTTCATCCCGATGACTACGATCGTGCTGTGGGTGCTCTTGAGGAGGCATTGGACGGTGATCGTGATTTCGAAATCGAGTTTCGCATCCAGCACCCCGATGGCGCGGTGCGCCACATATTTGGCCAGGGTCAGGTCTATCGGAATGCAGACGGAAAACCGGTCCGTATGGTCGGTACGAACTGGGACATCACGGACCAAGTGAAGCAGCGACAGGAATTGGGCATTATGGCTGAGCAAGCTCAGCAAGCCAATACAGCGAAGAGTCAATTTCTCGCCAATATGAGCCATGAGATTCGTACTCCACTCAATGTTGTCATTGGGATGGCGAGCCTATTGGTCGATTCTAAAAACCTCAGTGATGAGGAGCGTCAATATGCCGAGGTCATTGCATCGAGTGGGGACGGTCTTTTGGTATTGATCAACGAGCTCTTGGATATCTCTAAAATTGAGGCCGGTATGATGCATCTCGAGAGTGTTGATTTCAATCTGCGCTCACTCATGCATGAGTTCACATCGCACTTTATGCTCAGTGCACGTCAAAAAGGTCTGCAGTTTACATGCGAGGTGGCTGCTGACGTTCCCAGTATGCTTGAGGGCGATTCAGTCCGCCTGCGGCAGGTTCTCTTCAATCTGGGGAGCAATGCTCTTAAATTTACGGAGGCTGGAAAAATTGAGGTGCGGGTCAGCCTCGGAGAACAGACCGATCAAGAAGCCTGCGTGCGTTTTGAAGTCAAAGATACTGGCATTGGCATAGAGCCTGAGAAACTGCGAAGTATATTCGATCCCTTCGTTCAGGCTGACTCATCGACTACCCGTAGATTCGGGGGCACAGGTCTCGGGCTCTCTATCTGCCGTGAGCTAGCTCAGATGATGGGGGGTGATATTTTTGCCGAGAGTCAGCATGGTATCGGGTCTAATTTTACTGTGACCGTCACGATGCCTCTGGGTCGGGAGGCACGAGTCAGTGTTGGAGGAGTGGAGCAATTGGGAGGCAAACGTATCTTTGTAGTTGATGACAATAAGGTGGATTTGGCGCTGCTTCAAAATATGGTCTCTGCCGTGGGCGGGCAGTCATTTTCAGCCTCCAATGGGCCGCATGCGTTGGAATTGCTTTATAATTCTATTCAACGCAATGAACCGATAGATCTGGTTATCATTGATCTGAAAATGGCCGGTATGGATGGATTGGCCTTATCCCGTGCCATCCGTGCCGACGCACGCTTTGATTCGCTGCCTCTGGTTTTGACGTCTTCCATGGGTAATTTCAACGCGAGCGCAGTCGCAGATGGGGGATTTGCTGCTTATCTCACCAAACCTTTGAACCGAGATGAATTTGAACACACCCTTATTTCTATTTCCGAAGTGTCGGAACAGTCCAATGACGACGGGCCGGATACTCAGGTATCTGCCAATAAAGATATTCGTGTCCTTGTAGTTGAAGAGAATCGGACGAACCAGCAGGTGATGAATCACACGCTCAAGCGTATCGGGATCGATTCATCCATGGCTGGCAATGGTATCGAGGCGATCGTTGCGCTCGAGCGTGACACCTTTGACATCGTGTTGATGGATGTACAAATGCCAGAAATGGACGGGCTTACCGCAACGCGCAAGATACGCGAAGGCGCAGCGGGGCTAGCTTGTGCTCAAGTCCCAATTATCGCCCTCACAGCGCACGCGCGTGAAGAGAATAGGCGCGAGTGCCTGGATGCTGGGATGACCGACTTCATCACCAAACCGATTAAGCGCGATGAACTCACCGCAGTGATAGATCGTTGGGCCCAGGTGCCCTCCATCAGGCTCGATGCTTGATGTTTAAAGGGGTGCAATTGAAAGGACGGGGAGTTGTTCCAGTTGTCTCTCCTCGGCTTCAGTGGTTGCAGTTGAGGCGCTCTGTCGCCTCGCCCCTGCGGTGTGGATCGAAGTAACGGCCTGCGCCTCAACAGAGCGCCGTGCCTAATGTGACCGTGACTATATATTCTCCAGTCAGTGAAAATCTGAACTTCTTCGAACCGGTCACCGGAGATGAAGCTGAGGGAAACTGC
>JABSRG010000049.1 GCA_013215165.1 Opitutales bacterium
ACGCAACCCGCGAGCCGACTGAGCGGCTCAACAACAGAGGCAGTTGGGGCAATCTCCCCGCTGTTTCAATTGCACCCGAGCATGGATTTGCCCATCTACTGCAATGAGGTCCTCTAGGAAACTGCGGCTGTAGCCGTCAGCGCCTTGCGTCCCAAAGCCGAGAGAGGTTGAATGCAAAACTGGCGAGGTATTATGACGCGTAACGTCAAATGCGAGCAATTTGAGCGAAGCCTCCTTTTCTGTGGTATCAAGCCAACCCACATACGCCCATTTGCCACTACACACCATGTGCGACATATCAATATAGTGCTGGGCGAGGTTTGCCGGTAACGAGGGATACTTCTCGGAAATATCATAGGTATAAACAACGCTCTTGCTACGGGTATCAAATACGGCGATTTGAGCGGGTCTTAACGGTTCCTCTTCTGGACCAAAACACGCTACGGGGCGAAACGGTGGCTCCTTATCTAAATATTCTCGAGTATGAGCATTTCCAGCGTAGTAGACGATATATTCATTTTCGCCGTCATTTGTGAGCGATAAGCTTGGCCAGACATCTTGACCACGGACTCCTTTGCAATCCCCCATGGGCCATGTTTCTACCCCAGATCGACTAGCGTAGACTAATTCGGCTCCGTAATTTTTGCTTTTTTGCCACACGCACCAAACACCACCATCATCTACCAGGAACGCTTTGTTGCGACGGAAATGATCTGTCTCCAAATAGGATTCAGCATCAGCCGGGCCGTGTTGGGGGATGTGAGGGGAATTGAGCCTGTGCTCATATAACGACGTAAAAGCAACACTCTCATTAGCTTCATCCAACTCAAATGTCATCGCTCCGATAGCCAATCCCTGATCCGGATTTTGTGCATTCCATCGCTTACTGCCTTCACCCGATATGTCCTTTGCCATCTCTTTTTCCTTGTAAGAAGAATCTGCACACAACTGTGTGTCGCCTAGCCTACCATCTCCATTGTTGTCGTCTGCCGGTCCCAGATAGTAGAGGGTATTTTGAGATATGATGTAAGCTCCCCATTGAGCGAAGGGTGAGCTCAGGCCGACCTTACCGAACTTTCTGTGCATCTGACCATTGTTTGAGATGGAATGCTTGATTATTGTCCCAGAACTTTTGCTCACAGCCGCAAGCCCAGCCATGAAGCTTTGCCTGTGGCCATAATTGTCTGGCACTACCACTAGATCAGAGCCTGAGTCCACTGCGAAAAAGGACGTGTGATTCGGCCTCTCTGGTTCCCAGACGTCATTGCCGTTTGAAAATGAAGGAATCGCGGGTATCCAATCTGTTGTCTGTTCTAAGCTGGATAAGTTATATGCTGATGCCGAGGAATGATCGCCTCCCGTGCGAATATAGAGGTTTTTCGATTGCGGGTCCCATACAGTGACAGAATGCCCTTTCATTGTGTCGGCTGCATCAACACGTAGGCCGGTCGGGTACCAGCGATTGTGGCTTTGCCCAGTAGTCAGGTTGACCTGATAACAGGTGATGAGGTCACCGGTCCGAGCATCGAGAATACTCAGATAGCCCTTATAATATTTTCTATAATTACCGTCTCGTTTTTCGTAGCCACGGGGAAGACCTTCTTTGTGTGCACCGATGATTGCTATTTTGCCATCGACCAGAGCGAGATTTCGTGACGCCAAGAACGGATCGTTCGATGGAAACTCTCTTTGCCATACTGTTTCGAGACGATAGGGATTGATCGGAATTTTAGAGGAGTTGTGGTGCTCTCCACCCCCTTCATATCCCGGCCAGTTCTCGTTTCCGAAAATAGTTAGATTCAAACATGGCAACAGCGTAAGGCATAAAAATAGATGCACTATTCGCGGGGTAGCCCCGAATTCACTGAGTAGATTTAGCAGGAGTTGCATGTATTATTTTCTTTACGGATTTTACGGGGAAATCGGGGTAGGTTTATGGAAATTATAGCTGATGTTGATCCGATTACTCTACCTGTATGGATTCAATGAGTGTGCATAATCATTCAGAACAGCATGCGTAAGATCGATGCATCCATACACCTCAATCGGCCCTTCCCGTCTCTTTTGACTTATTTTAATTCAACTTCTACAAGATTTAGAAACTGGACTTCAACACGCCGACAATTTCGACAGATAGTCCCAGAAATCAGAGGGCGTAGGATCTGGCTAGCCGAACCAATGTGACTGTCATCACGGGCGTTTGATAGCTCGGTGTCTTTTTCTTAGCCTTACCGATTATCGCGTATCCGTGGCTGCTGGGCAGGGTCGTCGGCACCTACTACGCAATGTTTGGTTATGAGGAGCTTGCGGTCGATCATGATCACCGAGTCTCTCGATAGATCTTAGTGATTTCTTCTGTGGTGGGCACAATAGGGTTGATGAAATAGGTATTTCTTTAGCCCAGGTGTGAACTAAGAAGCTGTTTCAACTAGGTCGAGCGATCTGGTTATAATAGGCCTGTAGCGCGCTGAAGTCGGCGTCTCGGGAAGTAGTTTTGAGCTGAAAGGCATAATGGTGCGCGTAACTCATTTCCATTTCGGCTGATTTCAGGCGTCGCTCGATCTCTGACGGATCACTTTCACCACGCTCGCGCAATCGATTACGGAGAGTATCTAGATCTGGAGGTATGATGAAGACAGAATGTATCCGTCCACTTAAGAGGGGGTCTTGCGCCTCAGCTTCGAAAAACGCCATAGCACCTTGGACATCGATGTTGAGTAAGCAATCGATGCCTTGGCTGAGTTTACTCTGTATCTCAGATTTGAGTGTTCCGTAGCGCCTTCCGTGAACGTCGGCAGTTTCGTAAAATTCACCCGCTTGCTCCCGCCGAATGAATTCCTCCTGGGTGAAAAAATAGTAGTCGCGCTTATTGATTTCGCCGGGACGTACGGCGCGTGTTGTGGATGTGATGACGCGTTGGATGGCTGGTTGATAGGTCTCGAGCATCCGGTCGCAGAGGGTCGTTTTTCCGCTGGCGGTAGGACCGGAAATGATCAGCAGAATTGCCTGGCTCGATGTGCTCACCGTTTTTTCAAGAACCAAAGACTTGTTCATCGAGCCACGCTGCAATTTCTGAAATAGGCTTCCTTACTTGCTCGGTGGTGTCGCGGTCGCGCACGGTGACAGTATCGTCTTCTAACGAATCAAAGTCGATGGTAATGCAGTAGGGGGTGCCGATTTCATCTTGCCGGCGATAGCGGCGGCCGATGTTACCTGACACGTCCCAAAAAACGGGGTATTTTCGCTGTAGCGCCTTATAAAGACTTTCAGCCTTTGCGACGATTTCGGGCTTGTTTTTTACAAGAGGAAAAATGGCTGCTTTAACGGGTGCAATACGTGGGTGGAAGTGAAGAACGGTCCGCTTTTCACCGTCTATTTCATCTTCAGCATAGGCGGAGCAAAGCAGAGCAAGTAAAATGCGGTCTACGCCTACAGCGGGTTCAACTACGTGCGGTATATATTTCTCCCGAGTCTGTTCGTCGAAGTATTGGAGGGTTTTACCTGAATGACTCTCGTGCTGTGTTAAATCATAATTTCCTCGGCAGGCGATTCCCCAGAGCTCCTGGATGCCGAAGGGGTATTTGAACATAATGTCCGTTGTTCCTTTGGAGTAGTGAGACAGTTTCTCTTGGGGATGCACGTCTTCACTGAGTAGCTCTTCTCGCAAGCCGATAGAGATGAGCCAGCTCTTACAGGTGTCGATCCATTCGCGGTAGACTTTGGGCCAAGTCTCTTCTGAGGGGTCTATGAAATACTCGATCTCCATTTGCTCGAATTCACGAGAACGGAAAATGAAGTTGCGCGGGGTAATTTCATTGCGGAAGGACTTGCCCACCTGGGCGATGCCAAAGGGTATTTTGACACGCGTGCTGTCTGTGACATTTTTGAAGTTTGCGAAAATGCCTTGGGCGGTTTCGGGGCGCAGGTAAGCCACGGCTGAATCATCTCGAAGAGCACCCACCCAAGTTTGAAACATCATATTAAATTCCCGCGGCTCGGTGAGTGATCCAGGCTTTCCGGTAGCCGGTGATGGGATTAAAGCATATTGTTCAGAAGACGCTTCTGTGTATTCGCGAAGGTTAAGCGGCTCAAGAGTCCCCTGAGCGCTCGCTTTCCGCTTCATTGTCTCGGCGGCCTTTTCTGCTTCCGACTGCATGTTTTCCGATTCGAGCACAGAAATATAACCAATGATATCGCCGCCGACGACCACTTCAGAAAAGAAGAGATGATCGGCGCGGTAACGCATTTTGGATTCCTTACAGTCCACCATCGGATCGGAAAAACCACCCACATGGCCGGAGGCTTCCCAGACCTTTGGGTTCATCACAATCGAAGCGTCGAGCCCGACGATATCGTCGCGGGTTTGAACGAAGCTATACCACCAGGCATCCTTAATGTTTTTACGCAATTCTACTCCAAGTGGGCCATAGTCAAAAAAGCCGTTGATGCCGCCGTAAATCTCCGAGGATTGAAAGATAAAGCCTCTGCGTCGGCAGAGGCTTATGATGTTTTCCATGAGGTCGGAATCCTGTGCTTTTTGAGCCATAGAGGAGCAACGATGTTTGGGCACAAAAGCAGGTCAAGACGGATGTATTTGATCGAAAGTGCTCAAATAGCTTGCTGAAGGCAGTAAAAATAATGTGAATGGAACCCGGAGTGTTTCACATACTCCGAATTTATATAGAGAAAATGGCATCAAAACATAGCAAGGTGGGTGATCAAAAGGGGGCGCGAGCTCGAGAAATCTTGGCGGCAATCAGCGATGCTGTGATATCTATTGATATGGATGGGTGCGTTGCCGGTCTCAATGAATCAGCTTCGACTCTACTCGAACTCTCTCCTACAGATTGTTTGGGCCAGTTGGTCAGCAAGATATTTATTCCCCTCCATCTCGATGCCCGTCAGCCAGTAGATTGGAACCTAGATCGTGTGATCACGCAGCGATTGACCGTGGAACATGACGAGCCTGTTGTTCTTAAAACAAGTAACGGGAATGAACGATTTGTTACCTTCCGGGCGATTCCCTGTCCCGAGAGCGATCAAGGTCTTCTGGTGTTGTCAGACGTCACGGACCGCGTCCGGCTGGAACATATGGTGATCAAGAGTCAGCGCCATGAGTCTGTATCGATGATGGCCGGCGGCGTGGCGCACGATTTCAACAACATTTTGACCGGCGTCTTGGGGAATTTGTCCTTGGTCTCTGCGATGGAGAATGACCCAAGGATTCGTCAGACAGTGCTTTCCGCGGAAAAGGCTGCCGAACGGGCAAGGGGTTTGGCTAAACAGTTTTTGTCTTTGTGTCGCCGCGGAATAGGTCAGTGTGCGCAGAAGGCGTTTAATGTTCGAGAGCTCTTAGAGGAGGCCTGTACTTTGATAACCTGTGGAACGCAGTGCCGTTACGATATCTCTGTCGCTACGGATTCTGAGGTAATGCACGCCGATGAAGATCAGATGAGTCAGGTCTTTAATAATCTTATCATCAATGCTGTTCAGGCGATGAAGGGAGCTGGTGCCATCGAAATTCGGGTGAGCTCGATAGAATGCAAACCTGCTGAGGCAGAAGGTCTCTGTATCGATCCTGGGCGTTACTTCTGCATTGATTTTGAAGATGATGGACCCGGAATTTCAGCCACGGATACCGCGCGTATTTTTGATCCTTATTATACGACAAAGTCCGGGGGGCATGGCCTGGGTCTCGCCTCATGTCGTTCCATTATGCATCTTCACGGAGGCGCGCTGACGGTCTCATCTCATTTGGGCAAGGGGAGTTGTTTTTCTTGCATCATACCTTGGTCAGATCACTCTTCCGACTCTGTGTCAGAACAGCAGAAAAATCCCGATAATTTGCATGCAGGCATGGGTCGCATTCTCGTTATGGACGATGAAGCGATGATCCGTCAGATCGCGGGTGACATGCTTGAACTCTTGGGCTATACAGCGGGATTGTCTGAACATGGTGAGGCGATGCTAGAGGAATATCAGCGCGCTCGAAACAGCGGTGAGCCCTACGATGCGGTCATTCTCGACCTGACGATTCCTGGAAAGATGGGTGGAAAAGAGGCGATGGTGCGGTTGCTAGAGATCGATCCGGATGCAGTAGGCGTCGTATCGAGCGGATACTCTCACGATCCAATCATGGAGGATCCGAAAAAGTTTGGCTTCACCGTTGCTATGCAGAAACCATACACCGTCCAGGAGTTCAGTTCATTACTCGAGTCCCTGAAAGATAAATAGTTGAAGAAATCGGTTGCCTCGCCGTTACCTCCTTCGATTTTGTCCGTTCACTTTATTCATTATGATTACCTCTAAGAAACTCGTCGCTGCCCTTACACTTACACTTTGTTTGCTCTTTTCTGGCTGTAATACAGCGCAGACAGCTCATCACCAGCCTTCGACGCACAACTTTTTAGGCATTATTAAAGTGGAGGATAGCTCTTACTCGGTGACCGGCCCCAATACCTTTGAGCTGAAGAGCGAGGACATTATGACCCAAAACGATTATACTGGAAACAAAACAACGCTCTTCTGGGGTTTGATCACTATTTCTGATTAATCCATAAATCCTAGTCACGAGAACCACGCAAATAGCCTGCGTGGTTTTTTGTGCCCAAAAATCGACATAGTTTTATCGATAGAGGCATTTTACTTGAGTGGCTTCCATCGCTGGGCATGGGTTGCGGATCGTGCCTGACCAAAGCCATATAAACGTATCGAGGTTCCTCACGCGAGCCGCCTTGCAGGTGCCCAACCATCGGGCATTGGCTGTTCCGCGGCGCACTTCAGGTGGAGAAGTCTTAGAATATGACGAACTGACCTTCGCGGAGCTAGAAGCATCGGTCAACCGAGCATGCAATTGGTTGGAGTCAGCCGGCGTTTCTCAGGGGAAGCGTGTGCTTCTTATGGTCAAGCCAGGACAGGCCTTGATTGTGCTCTGTTTTGCGCTGTTTCGCATGGGCGCTGTTCCCGTAGTTATTGACCCAGGAATGGGCCTAAAAAGCTTCAGGTCGTGTGTAGAGCGGACACGTCCGGATGTCCTTCTTGGTATCCGTTTAGCGCATGTGGTGAGTTGGGTCTTTCGTTCTTCGTTTAAGAGTATTTCTCAAAAAATTCTTGTGAAGAATGATGCCGCCTTTCGGAGTCAGTTGACTGTTGAATCTTCAGACTTCCAGGCTGCACCGACACGTGAGTCGGATCTAGCTGCGATCCTTTTCACTTCTGGCTCAACCGGTGCACCAAAAGGAGTTATGTATCACCACGGAGCCTTTGAGGCTCAAGTGGAATTGATCAAAACCCATTATGACATTGAGCCCGGTGAGGTGGATCTCCCCATGTTGCCGATTTTTGCTCTGTTTAATCCGGCCATGGGGATGACGACGATCGTGCCAGAGATGAATCCGAGCAAGCCGGCGACCGTGGATCCGGCAAGGATCGTCGAGGCCATTATTCGCAATGATGTGACTAATTCATTTGGGTCGCCCGTCTTGTGGACAAAAATAGCCGACTATTGCGAGCGGGAAAGGATTCAACTACCGCAGCTTAAACGTGTGCTCATGGCTGGCGCTCCAGTATCTCCCGAGCTTTTGAGACGGATGAGTCGATTACTGCCCAATGGTCAGGTGCATACGCCTTACGGGGCGACTGAGTGTCTACCAGTGACCTCTATTTCGGCTGGACAAATTTTGTCACAAACCTGGTCAAAGACAGAAGAGGGAGCAGGAACCTGTGTCGGCATCGTCCTGCCTGGGGTGTCTATCAAAATCATCGAGGCAGGAGATTTCCCTATTACCACATTGAGCGAAGCAAGGGTCTTAGCGGTGGGCGAAATCGGCGAGATCCTTGTGACGGGCCCATCTGTGACGCGCGCTTATGATGCGCTTCCTCATGCGACGGCGGCTTCGAAGATCGAGGAAGATGGACGGATCTGGCATCGCATGGCGGATGTGGGCTATGTGGACTCGGCGGGTAGACTTTGGTTTTGTGGACGAAAAGTAGAACGGGTCGAGGTTGAGCCCGGCGTTTTTTTATATACGGATCAGTTCGAAGCTCTAGTGAACCAAATGGAGGATGTTTTCAGGTCCGCGTTAGTCGGGATCGGCGAGGCTCCAAATCAAGAGCCGGCCATTGTTATTGAGCCTATGGCAGATGCTTTTCCCAAAACCAGTGGGGCGCGCGATGCTTTTGTTAGTCGCGTGCTAGAACAAATCGCACGCTTGGGTGGTGATAGTCGAATCCGGCGTGTGTTTTTCCGAAAGTCATTCCCTGTAGACGTGAGGCATAATGCTAAAATTCACCGCCTGACATTGAAAAATGAAATCGATAAGGAGGGGATTGGATGAGCGAGTGTTATGTCGTAACGGGTGGAGGCGGCTTCATTGGCAAAGCTATTGTCAAGCTGCTGATTGAACGGCGGCCTGGCTGCTCAATTCGCGTTGTCGCGAGGAATCACTACGCCGACTTAGAGAAATTACCGGGCGTCACTTCAATTCAATGTGACTTATCGGGACCACTAGAATCGATCGAAGCCGCTTTTGAAGGAGCCCATGCAGTATTCCATGTTGCCGCGAAGGCGGGAATATGGGGTGCTGAAGAGTCGTTTTTTCGTGCGAATGTTCTGGCTAGTCGTCAAGTCGTGCTCGCCGCTCGCAGCCAAAACGTGGCGCACATCGTCTACACAAGCACACCTTCAGTGGTTTTTAACGGAGAGCCCTACACTGGGGAAAACGAGACGCTCCCTTACGGTAAAAACTGGTTGGGTCCCTACGCCAAGACCAAGGCGATGGCTGAGAAGGAAACGCTGGCGTCCCATGATGACAGCCTGAGGGTTTGCGCCTTGCGCCCCCACCTGGTTTGGGGGCCTGAAGACAATCATATTTTGCCGAAGTTGATTAGAAAGGCCCATGCTGGGCGGCTAGTTCAAGTAGGGAACGGCGAAAACCGAGTGGATATCAGCTATATCGACAACGTTGCGCATGCACATCTTCTTGCACTTGAGGCATTGGAAAATGGACGGGCGGGCGGAGAAGCATTTTTCCTATCGGACGCCGAGCCCGTTAAGCTTTGGTCATGGATCAATAGTCTTTTGGAACGCGTGGCTATCGAGCCGATAAAGAAAAAGATTCCCCTGCGTGCAGCTTATTTTCTTGGAAGCATATGCGAAAAACTCTGGTCACTCTTCGGCCGGCAAGATGATCCCCCGATGACTAGATTTGTCGCCGTCGAGTTGGCGAAAGATCATTACTTCAGCATAGAAAAAGCTCAACGGATCCTTGGTTATCAGCCGGTAGTTGAAGCTGAAGTGGCCTTGAAGCGCACAGCAGAGTGGATTCGGAGTGATCTTCTGAGTTGATGATCCTTGGACGGAATCCTTCTGGCGAACGACGCGGGTTACGAGGATTTAACGAAACTCGAATTGATATAGATATATCGATTCGGGAGTCATTAGGCCTGAGCCTCCCGTAAACAAAGATATCGAAAACAGACCTAGCAAATACTGAAACGCCCAACTGGTATGGTATCCGCTAATCTGTCTCAGAATCTTTCAACTCAACAACCATGACAACAGAACGCGTTCAACGTATGAACAAGTCCATCATTCTAGCCGGAGTCTTTGCCGCCATTGCTGCGGTCCCCGTTTCGGCGCAAACTGTAATCGACGACACCCGCTCAGCATTGTCAGAGCTGGTTCAAACAAAAAAAGACATCGCCGAGTCAAAAAGCGCATGGGAGTCCGATAAACAGATTCTTCAAGCTACGATTACTTCGCTGCAAGACGAACTTACTCTGCTTGAAGAGCGCATCGAAGCTGCTGAGAAGGAACGCGCTGAATCGGATGATGTGCGCTCTCAATTGAATATTCGCAAAGATGAGCTAAAAACACAGCTCGATTCCTTCTCTGGTGTTGCGACGAGCTTCGAGCAAAAAGTCCGCGACCTGATTCCATACTTACCCGAGCCACTCCAGAGAGCCACTGAGAAGTTGAGTGATAAGCTCCCTGTCGACGGCAAGACAGCGCTTGATACGCCGCGTCGTTTCCTACTTGTTCTGGGGATTCTTCAGGAAGTAGATAAGTTCCAAACGTCCGTCCAAACGCACAAACAATTGCTCTCCATCGATGGTGCCGAGCCTAAGGAGTATTCAGTGCTTTATTACGGACTAGCAAAAGCATTTTTTGTCGATGAGTCACTCACCTCTGCGGGCTACGGAGTGCCTTCCGCAGAAGGTTGGGTGTGGACCTCTGAAAATGGTCTGGCAATTGAAATTGATGATGCTGTTCAAATTGCTGAGCGCAAGAAGCTAGCGGAGTTCATCTACCTTCCCATTTCTGTCAACCAGTAGCCGATCGAGCCTAATAAATTTTAGATTATTCGAATGATGAACATCAAATTTCTCTTTACTGCTGGATCACTCCTACTCGGGGCGTCTTTGCTTTCTGCTCAATCTTTCGACGAGGCACGCTCGACCGTCCAAGCAGACCTCGACGCTGCTCTCAGCGAGTTCGCCGATTTACAAAAATTGATAGGCAGCGAACGCGTGCCTCTGTCTAACGAACTCAACGAACTCGAGGCGACCGTCAGGGAAAAACGACGCGATCAGTCCCGCGCTCAGCGGCTTGCGGACTCATCCACCTCATCGATTTCACAACTCGAGACTGAGATCGAGTCGATGGAGAAGAACATCAACTACATGAGCAACATGCTCAACGAGTACGCCCGACAGTTCGAGGCAACTTCAGTGTCCATTGCGGAAAAACAGCTTTATGATGAAATGGTCGAGACTGTTGTAGCGAACATCGAGGATGACCAAATGGACGTCACCGACAAATTCGATGCTCAGTTTAATCTCGTTGAGGAATCGCTTGTCCGCATAGGCGAGGTGCTCGGTGGGCGCATTTTCGAGGGCACAGCTATCGTTCCTGGAGGCGACGCTAAGGACGGTAAATTCTTGGTTTTAGGCCCGGTTTCATTTTTCGCATCGGATGATGGGATGGCCGCCGGAATGGTGAACACCAAAGAGCCTATCCGTGCTAAAATCGTGGAGATCGAAGGTGCCACTCCTGGGATTGCTGCAGCTGTTGTTGATGGTGACGGTGTGTTACCCTTCGACCCAACTTTGAACGATGCCCTCGAATTAGAAAAGGCTGAGACTAATATTCTCGATGAAGTCAATGCAGGTGGGATCTGGGTGTGGCCTATTATTATCGCCTTCTTCATCGCTATGATTGTTGGCCTAGTAAAGGCGGCTGAAATTTACAGTATCCGGACTCCAGGTGAATCTGTCCTCCAACAAACCCTGCAATACATTGAGGATGGGCAAATTGAGGAGGCCAAGAAATATGTGCGCGGCATCGGAGGACACTTTGGCCGATTGTTTCAATCAGCGGTGAAGCATGCTGGAGATAGCAAAGAGCTTCTGGAAGAAGTACTTTATGAACGCATGTTGGAGTCCCAGCCAAAGATCGAGCGATTGCTCCCGATTATTGCGGTTACCGCAGCGACAGCTCCTCTCCTCGGGCTACTTGGAACGGTGACCGGTATGATTAATACCTTCCAGCAGATCACGCTGTTTGGCACATCGGATGCATCCAAGCTCGCCGGCGGTATTTCTGAAGCATTGATTACCACAAAATTCGGTCTCATCGCCGCAATCCCGTCGTTGGTTGTCCATGCTTTGCTCTCGCGCAAGGCTCAAGGGATCTTGGCTGCGATGGAGAAATATTCTTCTGCCTTTATTAACGGTATCGAAGTCCAAAAGAAGTAGCTCTCTAATCTTTTACTAGAGGCCATTACTATGGAAGAATCATTTGCTGAAGCCTTCATGCGGATTTGGTCCGGTGGCGGGACTCTGATGTATCCTCTAGCGATTCTTGCTCTCTTCATTTATTTCACTGGTTTCGAACTCTATTTCCATTTTGGAAAAGGAAACTATCTGAAAGTGAAGTATGAGATGCTGGTAGACTGGATTAAGAATCCATCGAAGGCACAAGGCGAGATAGCAAAGGTATTACATTACTGTTATAAAGACGCTGAGTCGGTCAGTGATCTTCAGAACCGCTTCGCTGAAGTTCGATCTGCGCATATCCCGCGCATCGATCGTCGAATTCGCTTTCTTAGCATACTCATTTCCGTTTCACCCCTGATGGGACTACTTGGAACGGTGATGGGCATGCTCGCAACTTTTGATGGGCTGACTAAAAATGTCGGCCGAACTATTGATCTCATCGCCGGAGGTATCTCGGAAGCCTTGATCACAACTCAAACCGGTCTAATGATCGCGATCCCTGGCTATGTTTTGGTCTACCTCGTGATCCGTCGACGCAACCTCCTAGATCAGATGATCACCCGGATGGAGTCGCTCTCCATGCAGGAGATGGAGCAGCAAATGGAGGGAGGATCAGCACATGGCTAAGCGCAATAGAGTCGGTTCTGGTGGCGGAATTTCGGAAATCGATATCTCACCGCTCATTGACATGGTATTCATCCTGTTGATTTTTTTCATCGTCGCGGCTGTCTTCATCGAAGAGCCCGGTGTTGAAGTGGATCGCGTGTTTACGGTTTCAGGCGACAAGCTCCAAAAGAAGTCTATCCTGATAGCTGTAACATCGGATAATGAGGTCGTATACGGGGGAGAACAGCTCGAAATTCTGGGCGTGCGTGGATTGGTCGATCGATTGAAACAGCCTGGGACGCCTGTGGTGCTTCAAGTAGATGCACTATCTGACGCCAGCGTGGTTGCTCGAGTAATTGAACAAGTCGCTAATACAGGCACTCAAGTATTCGTAGCCACGGATGATAGCTGATAGAAAGGAATCACTAGCATGCGAAAAAAGAATTTGAATAGAGGTGCTGAGGAAAAGGGTGTCGATATATCGCCCCTGATCGACATGGTGTTCATCTTGTTGATCTTCTTCATCGTCACCACGGTCTTCATTGATGAACGCGGGTTCGAAATGCCCGGATCCAACAATGCTCAAGATGAGAATGACAGCGACGTCGAACCGGTTGTGTTTCGCGTCACCCGTGACGGAGATGTCGTTCTCGATGGCAATATTGTTGGCCTCGGAGCAGTCAGACGCACTATCTTGAACGCCAGTCAGCGAGAAACTGTCCCAGTGATCGTTGAAGTCGAGGAGGGCTCCCGCTCAGGTTTGGCCCTCAGAGTATATGATGAAGCGCTCATGAGTGGCGCTGAGTCACCATCTTTTAAAATTGCCGATTAACGATGAGTAATACCACTTACAAACTCTCTTCGTTGAGCCCTTCGCCGATGGCCTACGTGATGGCCCTAGGTATGGGTGCTGGGCTCTTTCTCCTACTCCCCCTGACGCAGTATTTTGAGGGCGGGGGAGACGATGACCAGCAGCTGCGTCGTGTGAATACGACCCTGCCACCACCGCCGATCGAATTTGAAGAGCCCCCGCCTATCGAGGAACCTCCTCCGGAGACTCAAGTCGAGGAGCTAGAACAAGTTCAACCTGAGATCTCTCTCTCTTCACTGGGTGCCTCGCTCCAGGCAGGAGTAGGCGGTGCGACCGTTTCAACAGGAATCGATTTCGACACCCAGCCGGATACATTGGAGGAAATGATCTTCAGTATACGTGACCTGGATCGGGTTCCCCGCCGTATATCAGGGCGGCCGCCAGAGTACCCGTTTGACCTCAAGCGGAACAAAATCGAGGGTAAAGTTCGCCTGTCGGTGATTATTGATGAGACCGGCCGCGTGACTGTGGAAAAGGTTGTTGAATCAACTCACCGCGATTTTGAACGACCCGCTATCGAGTCTGCCGAAAGTTCGGTTTTTGAGAAACCGACTAAGGACGGTAAAGCTGTAAAAATCCGGTACGTGTATCCTTTTGTTTTCACCCTCAAATAATATTCTTTTATGAAAAATCTCATTCTTTCAACACTCGCGACTTGCGTCTTGGCCTCATCCGTTCCGGCTCAGAGCGAGATATTCACGCTTACCTCTGAATACTGGACCAGTGAGAGGTTCCTCGATCGCTTCATGGGTACTTACGGTGTCATCGAGGACATTGAGCCTGATATCACCGAAGAAGAAGCGGCCGTGTTCCAGACGCTTGTCCCCTTGCTCCAACAGGGACAGATCGATGCGGCGATTCAGCAGCTTGCAACAGCCATTACTCCCGAGTCGAGTGCAGCACTTGATTTCACGCTCGGGAATCTGTTTTTCGAGAAAGGACAAGCGAATCGTGCGCTCAGTTACTATCAGAATGCGCTGCGCAAGTTCCCCAATTTTGTGCGCGTCCATAAGAACATCGCTTTTGTGCATGTTCGAGGCGAGGCGTGGGATAAGGCTGTTCCGGCTCTTCTCAAAAGTATCGAGCTTGGACAGGAAGACAGTGATACATATGGATTGCTCGCCTTTGCCTATCTCATGGAAAAGAAATACGCTTCTGCGGAAAGTGCCTACAAGAATGCCCTGACCCTCGACCCAGAAAGTGTAGACTGGCGAAATGGACTCATTCGCGTGCTGATAGAGTCAGGACAGTTTGACCGCGGTATTCTCCTCCTCGACGAGGCAATTTTGAAAACACCCGAGGTAGCAGATTATTGGCTGATGCAAACGGATGCATTCGTCAGTTCCGGCCAAACAGATAAAGCAATCGCCAACCTCGAAATGATCAAACGACTTGGATTTGCCACCGGTGCAACGATGGAATTGTTGGGTAAAATTTACCTGCGTGAGGGCCTCCCCACATCCGCTTTTGAGGCATTCACTGCATCGATTGAATCCAATGACCCACTGGGGACTGACGCATATTTAGGTCTCGCTGAAACATTCGTCCTCCTCGGAAATTTTGAAGAAGCTGAAAAGTTTCTCGAGGAGATTGAAGAAGAGGCTGAGCTTTCGAATAAGGAGCAAATTACTTTTCTCGGTATTAAAGGTGAAATGCTCATTAATTCCGGTCGCGCTGAAGAAGCTTCGGAGATCTTAAATCAGCTCATCAGCCGCGATCCCAATAACGCCGACGCCATCATGACCTTGGCCGTTTATCACGAACGCAAAAGCGAATTTGAAAAGGCCGCCTTCCTGTATGAGCGTGCAACGAAAAATAGAGATCTCGATGTATCCGCTGAGGCTTACCTCGCCTACGCTCAAATGCGCGTCGGGCAGAAGATGTATGACAAGGCTCTCCCGTTGCTGCGGAGCTACTTAGATCTCAAGCGCAATACACGTGTGGAACGCTACCTTGAGTCAGTTGAGCGCGCAGCAGCCCAGGCCGCGGCCTCGAATGCTGGCGCTTAAAGCTTGTAGACTGAAAAGCTGATCTAGGATTTCAAAGCAGGCACCTTACAAGGTGCCTGTTTTTTTTGTTTATGTCGTTGGGATAGCTGAACGCATATGGTTATATTTTCAACATGAGCAGACAGGCGCGATTCTTGCGCGAAATCCTTAGGGCATTCAGCGCAAATTCGGTCGCTTGGATTGTCTGATTTTCTTTGGCCATGGGTCACGTCAAAGCGTTCCCATCCAATCATAGAGGAAGCTGGAAGAGCGGCGCTTCGTCGCCGCCTTGAGTTCCGGTAAAGGCTGACCGCCAGTGTAACCGCGACATCCCTAGTTCAACTTTCCAATTCCTTCTCGAGAAGCGACAGCAGTTCCTCGTCGGTCAGTTCTTTGGTTGCTTGATCGATTTCAAGGATCGACGTATCGCGTATTTTGTCGGCAATTCTTTTTGTAGGAGTGGATTCACTACTCTGAGTTGAAAGTTCTTCGAAAAGAAACGAAGCTAGTGCTGGAGCATTCGGATAATTGAATGCCACCGTCGTTTTTAGGGGGAGGCCCAGGGCACTTTGCAGCCGATTTTTGAGTTCGATGGCCATGAGGGAGTCGAGTCCCATCTCGAAAAATCCGTGGTCTTTCGGCAAATCGGAGACATCAGAAAAACCTAGAACAGAAGCAACTTCCTGGTGGAGGAGCACTAACAATCGTGCTGTTCCAGAATCCTTTCGACCCGCGATAAGTTCCTCTGCAAACGAGGTCAGTGCCATGCTCTCAGCGACGGCAGTTTCTTCCTTTTCCGTAGCGACCATCATATCTAAGACAGGGCGTCTTCCCCTTGTTTCAAAGAGGTCCTTGAAGATACGCCAGTCAACTTTAACTGCGATGCGTTGAGCAGCTCCAGAGGTTATCAGTTGTTCCAGTGTCTCCAGGCTTTCCTGGAGGCTGAATCCCCAGATGCCCATGGCTGCAAGTTGCGACATATTGTCTTCCGTAAGCATACCGCCCTCAGACCAGGGGCCCCAGTTGATAGCCGTCGCAGTGAGGCCCTGGGCCTGGCGATAGTGAGCGAATACGTCCAGAAAATGATTTGCTGCTGAGTAGAAGGGTTGGCCGGCAGAGCCCCAAGCTCCTGAGATCGATGAATAACAGACAAACCAATCTAAGTCGCAGGTCAGGCTTTGTTGGTGCAGATTCCAAGTCCCCGCGATTTTTGCATCTAGGATGTCTCGGTGCTCTTCGAAAACAGTCTCATTTATGGAGCGAATTTCAGGTTTCCCAGCTAGATGGAAGATACCTTTCAGAGGTTTGTTTAATTCTCTGATTGATTCAAAAATATCCGAGACGGCAACGGAATCAGAAATATCTGCTGTAATGACTTCAATGTGGATGCCTTTTTCCCGTAATTCGCCCAAAACTGTTTGTCGCTCGCTACCTTCATCGGGTTTGTTGCTGCCGAGCGTAACTAGAATAAGATCGCGTGCGCCACGACTCGCTAAAAAGCGTGCAAGTCTGCGCCCGATGCCGCCCATGCCGCCTGTCACTAGATAGCGTGCATCCGGGTCGCAGGCTATGGAATTTGGTTCCGGTGCAGCGGCACGTTCGAGTCGTGAAATCATCCTTCGGCTATCGCGAAAAGCCACCTGATCTTCGCCGTTGGGTTGAAGCATTTCTTGGATAGCGAGGTGGATTTCGGTGGTTTCCCAATCATCGATATCGATCGCGCCGCCCCAGAGCTGAGGGTGCTCAAGCGCAATCACTTTACCGAAGCCCCATAATGGAGAGGCATGGAGACCCGTGATCGTGTCGGAAACAGCGATAGGTTGTGCATTCTCCGAGAGAATCCAGATGCTGGCTGCTCGTGAATTTTGAGAGAGCATCTGTGTCGTCTCTAATAGGTCCTTGAGTAATACTTCGGCAGAATCTCGGTCTATGGATTTAGATGCAATCCAGACAATCCCTGCAACTCCATGATCCGGGATATCAAGTCCACTGGATAGTCGCTGAGCGCTTACCGAGTGCGACTCCAGTGCATCGACTAAATGTTGAGCCTGCGATAGGCTTTGGCCGATCACGCTCCAGTGATCAACTTCGTTAGAGAATTGCTTTGAAGTATCGCGCTCTCTGCTACGCCATTCGATCGCGTAGGTGCGATCACTCAGCGTCTGTCCAGATTCATTTACGGTCTGTGTTTCCTCTGTCGCAAAGACAATGTCTCGACCGTAGGCGACTAGCTCTCCCGTGGTATTGAGAAGAGTCACATCACCGGCATAACTATTTGAATCACTTCGGGTAATTCTCGCGTGGGCAGAACATGCGTTGCCTCCTGTGTTTTCTATCCATTCCCCAATCGATTTCGGATAGAAATAGCGGCCACCGCCTTGTGCAAAGGATTCATCAGGAATAGCCGCGGCGAATGTCTGTAGTGCCATTTCTGCGTTGGTTGACGCGCTGTTGGAAATCTTTGCCCAACATTCACCATCGCTGCGCCGCAAATTCAGAATTCCCTTCATCCGCGACGGTATTGAAGCACCTCTGTGTTCTAGCTGAAGATAGAAGCGGCTGCCTTCCATATCCATTTTAAGTCTATCGAGAATGACACCTTCATCTTCGATTGCAGGCTCTTTCGTTTCAGCTCTTCGCATAGTCTGCGGGTATTTTGTTTTTAGCTGATTGAGGTGAGGCAGGTTCGACAGAATGTCCTGGGTAGAGACACCGAAATCGAGAAGACACGCAATTTCGGTAATACCGATTTTACAGAGTTGATCGACGAGAGCTTGGCACTTGTCTGGTGTTCCCATCAGAGCGCGTTCTGCATAGAAGCGCTCGAACAAGAACCCGACGAATTCATCTTTATCGGAATCGCTCAAGGCCTCGATATCGACATCAGTCCCCCGGCTTGCTGCCAATCCCCTGAGTAAGTGCAAATTCTCTTTGAGGAAGGCACAGTAAGGAGCCCTAACGATTTTCCGTACCCTGTCATCGTCAGGTCCGACGAAGGTATGCAGCATGATCGAAATGTGTCCACCTTCAGGGTCGAGGCCCGCATCGCTACGTCCAGCTTTGTATTCCTGAAGTTTCAACTTGAGCTCCTCCGGCCCTTGATCGAGCAAGTGCGTCAGCAAATTGGCTCCTGCCTGGCCGGCTCGGTAAAAGCTCTTCGGATTTCCGGCAGCCGTGATCCAGTAGGGTAGTTCCTGTTGAATCGGCCTGGGATAAGTGCATACTTTAATGTCCTTCCCATTGCCGCCGGTAGCGGAAACAGGCTCGCCGCGCCAGAGCTTTCTAACGGTGTCTAATCCATCGAATAGAATTTCTTTACGGTGGTCGTAGTTCCCTGGAAACATAGCAAAGTCCCCAGGATTCCAACCGGGTGCAAAAGACAGCCCAACCCTTCCGTCAGACAAATTGTCAACGAGTGCCCAATCCTCGGCTACACGAAACGGATGATGGAGGGGCATAACCAGACTCCCTGCCATAAGCCGAATGTTCTGAGTCTCTCGAGCGAGAGCGGATAACAATACGACGGGGTTGGGATACAGGCCGCCAAACTCAGTGTAATGGCGTTCGGGCACCCATACGCTATTGAAGCCGTTCCGATCCGCAAAGCGTGTCGATTCCAAGACCAGGCGATAATTGTCTTCGGGTGCCTCAGATTCGGTCCCGTTGAAGAACATGATGCCAAAGTCCATCCCTAGGTTTGGCGTTGCGGTCGAGCTCAGCTCGGGCGCTGGAGCAATGTCCATTGCAGCCGCGGACTGCCAGGTGTCATCGGGGGTGGAGCGAGAGAAAAATTTGACGGCGCATCGGCCATCAAGTCTGACTCGCAATATTGTTTGCAGTTCAAGCGAGTCATTGGAAATACTCGGTGGTGAGAATTTCATGTTATCGCACACGCAAACGGTTTCATGTTTAGATCCCCATGCGGCATGGGCCGCTTCAACAAACCAACTCGTCGGAATTGTTTCCCTTCCCTGAGTGGCATAGCCGTCAAACTCACCCGCGTTGATTCGCTTGATCCAGATCTTATCATCAGGCTGGTCTCCTTGTCCGGGGAATTCTGCACCGAGTATCGGATGTTGGTTCTTGGGGGGCGAAATTTCTGGGGCTTTTGGTGTGGTAGTAACCCAGTAGCGCTGCCTTTGGAACGGGTAGTTCGGTAGCGGAATGCTGGGCGTTACACGGACCTTGGCCAAATCTGACCAGTTGATCGCATGCCCTTGCTCAAACAAGGTGCTTAAGGTTTTTGAGAAGTCCTCTAATGGCCCTCCCATTGGGCTCAGGGCCTGCATCCAATGGGCGGGATGCTTACCCCAGCACTTTTTGGCTAGACCGGTCAGGATGGGCTTGGGCCCTACTTCAAGAAAGGTTTGGTATCCTGATTCTTGACAGAAGCGCACCGAGTCGGCGAATCGAACTGGGCTCAACACGTGCTGCAGCCAATACTCATGTTGGATGATCGTGTTAGAGGAGACGGGCTCACCGGTCAAATTGCTCAGGACCGTGATCTCGGGTGCATGGAACTCAATTTCATTTAAAATGGAGCGAAAATCCTCGATTATCGGGAGCATCAGCGGAGAGTGGAATGCGTGAGAGACTTTTAATGGAATCGCTCGGATTGCTCTCTTCTCCAGGGTTTCCAAAATCTGTCCCATAGCCCCTCGGGAACCCGATATTACGGTTTCTCCTGGAGCATTCAGCCCAGCAATAGCCAGGTCGGGATAGCGCCGGATGAGCGGCTCGACTATTTCGCTTTCGGCAAAAACTGCCGTCATGGCACCATTAGCCGGAAGCTGCTGCATCAAGCGTCCGCGGTGCGCTACTAATTTGAGTCCGTCTTCTAAGCTAAAGACTCCTGCCCAACATGCAGCCACGACTTCTCCCAAACTGTGGCCAATCAGCGCTGTCGGCTTAATCCCGAGACTGTCGAAGACCCGTAAAAGGCTGTATTCGAGTGCAAATAGAGCCGGTTGGGCGAGTCGTGTTTGATGGATGGAATCAGACTTTTGCCCGAACAAAACGTTGGATATCGACTCCCCAAGCAACGGTTCTAGCAGTGAGTCGCAGCGGTCGAACGTCGCTCTGAAAATAGGATTGTGTCGATAAAACGCCGCTCCCATTTCCGGATACTGTGACCCCTGACCTGTAAGTAACATACAGATTCTGGAGTCGTTTGCATGTGTAGCTCTTTCCCAGGGTGCGTCCCCGATCAACTTACTGAGCTGGTCTAAACATGCCTGATGTGAATCCGCTGTGAATGAGGCGCGGATGGGCATCGGCTGTCTGCCTAAAGCGAGTGTTTGTGCGACACTATCCAGATGCAGCTCAGTGTTTTGTTCAAAATAGTATTTCAGCCGTTGTGCTGCGTCTTTGAGAGCATCCGGTGTTTGAGCGCTCAGGCAGAAAGAACGGTGGACCTCAGAATCATTTTTTTGCAGAGCCGAGTGAGGTGCAGAGCCGAGGATGACGTGAGCATTCGTTCCGGTGAATCCGAACGAACTGACTCCGGCGTATCGTGGCTTATCAGATTTCCAGGACTCTGATTTTGCGATTACTTCGACAGACATCTCGCTCCAGGGAACATGCGGATTAGGCGCTTTGAAGTGAAGGTTTGCAGGAAGGTGTCGGTTTTTTAGCGCTAGGGCGACCTTGATGAGTCCGGCGATGCCTGCTGCCGCTTCGAGGTGGCCAATATTCGATTTTACTGCACCAATTTTTAGCGCCGGTGCTTCTGGAGAAGACCGTTTCAGCGACCGAGCCAGCGCTTTGACTTCGATAGGATCACCCAATGAGGTCCCCGTCCCGTGGGCTTCGACATAGTCTATTAGCTCTGGGTTTAACTGAGCTTTATCAAGAGCGGCTTGAACCACTTTCTCTTGCGAAGGGCCGTTCGGAGCGGTCAAGCCATTGCTCGCACCGTCTTGATTGACGGCAGAACCCTTGATGATTGCGTATATCGGATCGCCGTCTTTTTGGGCGGCTTCAAGTGGCTTGAGAAGCACGGCTCCACAACCTTCTCCACGCACATAGCCATTGGCCGATGCATCGAATGCCTTGCAACGGCCATCCGGTGCCATCATCTGCGCTTGGGAGAATGTCACCGTAAGTTCCGGCGTCAAAATCAGGTTTACTCCTGCTGCGAGAGCCAGTTCGGATTCGCCATTCAACAAGCTTTGACAGGCTTGATGCACAGCGACGAGCGAGGCCGAACAAGCAGTGTCGATTGCCATGGCTGGCCCCTGCCAGCCAAAGTGGTAGGCCAAACGCCCGGCAGCGGCACTCAGGGCATTGCCGGTTCCGGTATTGCTATCGATGATCTCTGGGGCACCACGCAGAGTTATATTTGCGTAGTCGTTATTGCTGATGCCGACATAGACCGATGTTTTAGACCCACGGAGTGTCTCGGGATTGATACCTGCGTTCTCGAGTGTTTCCCATGTGACCTCTAATAGCAGACGCTGCTGGGGATCCATCTGGATTGCCTCACGCGGGGAGATGCGGAAAAAACTGGGATCAAACTGGTCTATTTGCTCAAGGAAGCCGCCAAACTTTGAGGTGGTCTTGCCGGGCTCCCGCTGCCCTCTATTCCATGCCCTCCAGTCCCAGCGATCCTATGGTATTTCACTGATTGCGTCCGTTTCGTCTACCAATAGTTGCCAGAAAGCTTCCAGAGAATCTGCTTTGCCTGGTAAGCGACAATCCATCCCGACTATTGCGACGTCGCCAGATTTTGCTTCCGCCTTGGTAGGTGATTGGGTTAGTTCTGCGTCTGTTAAATGATCCACCAATTGGCTAATGCATGGGAAATCAAATAAAAGGGTGGGGGATACAGGCGTCTTCAGATGCTCCTCTAACTGCCCTGAGAGTGCTATGAGTTTTGTGGAATCGAGTGCGTATTGAGTGAATGGAGCATTAGAATCTATATCTGTGAAAGAAAGACCCGCAGATGTGGCTACACTTTTGCGCAACCATCGAGTTAGCGCTAACGAGTCGTCGTTTTTTGAATCGGAGTGAAGTAGGCTTGGGTGGGGTGAGGTAGCGGCATTCATAGTCTCGGCTGTCGCTTGCCACCTGAAGACCGCTTTTAGACTACCTTCTTCAAATTGCCTTTTAGACCCTCGACGTTGGATTTTACCGCTAGAAGTTTTGGGCAATGCCCCCGGTGATAGGATCTCGATAGCATGAATATCGACCTCGTGGTCGCGAGAGACTGCTTGCCGGATAGCTAGGCAAGCTTGATTGAAATCCAATTTCCTCAATGCTTCGCGCTCAACTTCTTGAACAACAACTAGAAGCTCTTCGTTGTTTTGGCTTATCGAAAAAGCCGCTCCGCTTGATGGACGGAGCCCAGCTACTGCCTGCTGTACGCTAAGCTCAACATCTTGTGGGTAGATATTCCGACCTCGGAGGATGATCAGTTCCTTGATGCGGCCGCAAATATAGAGCTGATCCTTGTAGAAGAAGCCGAGGTCGCCTGTCCTAAGAAAAGGCCCTTCATGCGTATTCGAAGTGTATGCGTGAAAGGTCTCTCTCGTAGCTTCAGGGTTATTCCAATAACCCTTAGCAACGTGCCTGCCCCGAATCCAAATTTCGCCGACATAGCCTGAGTTAAGCCGATTACGCGAGCTAGGATCGGTAATAACTATTTCATCGTTTAGAATAGAGCTCCCACAGCTCATCAAACGGATGGCCTTTTCATCTGTCAGAGTTGATTCCACTGCCAGGTTTTGCTCTAATTCAGAGGCCTCGAAGGCGGTGTAGATGGGGAAAGTCCCAGCTGGATTACTCGATGCGATCAAAGTAGACTCGGCCATGCCATAGCACGGGAAAAAGCACGAGGGATTGAGTCCGCAGTCGGCGAATTTTTCGGCGAAAGCCTCCATGACCTCGACACGGATTGGCTCAGATCCATTGAAGAGGCTCTTTAAGCTACTGAAATTGAGGCCCACTTTGTCCTCATCTTTGATTTTTTGAAGGCAGAGCTCGAAAGCGAAATTAGGGCCTCCTGTCGTACAGGGCCGATATTTGGTAATTGCTTGTAGCCAGCGAAGAGGCTTCTGGATAAAAGCAGCAGGTGCCATAAACACGCAATGTGCTCCCAAGTAAAGCGGGTGAAGCATACCAGCAATCAGGCCCATATCATGAAAAACCGGGAGCCAGGTGAGCCAGGTAGACTCTTCGGTCAGTCCCGTTGCCTCGGTGAGCATCTCTTCGTTGAAGATGATATTGTCGTGCGTGACCATTACCCCTTTCGGAGCTGCGGTGGAACCCGAAGTATATTGTAGGAAAGCTATGTCCTCCGGCCCAGCTGAGCGAAAGGAAGGGACTTCTGAATCAACGGAGTCTCCCAACGTATCGGTAGCGACAACTGGCAAGTGCTCTGATTGAATCCATCCTTCGATTTTTGCAGCGGCATCTGCTTGTGTGAAAACTGCCTGAGCCTCTGCATCTTTTAAGATGAGTTCGATACGCGGCATATGCCTCTGGTTGCGCGGAGGATAGGCAGGAACGGCGATGATTCCTGCATGGAGGCAGCCCAAAAAAGCAGGAAGAAAGGCGATACCAGGGCTGTATAGAAGCAGAATCCTAGATCCGGAAGTAATGGCACGGCCCCGAATCTCAGCACTGACTGCAAGGGTCTGCCTCCATAATTCACCAAAGCCAAGGCACACCTCAATGCCATCTTTCTCCCTCAGGTAAGTATACGCCACCTTATCCGGCTGCTGCTCAGCCCAAAGGGCCAAACGAGAGACGATAGTATCTGTTCCAGACGACGAAACTTGAAGGCTCATGGAGAGAGAAACAAACAGCTAAACAGAATAAGAAAAGGCCCAATTGAAACGAGAATCTTAAGGGACAGGCATTCTATAAGTTGTTGAGACTATGCCAACTCCGACAAATCAGGGAGCGTAAGATCTTGACCATAATCCGCTCCCGAACCAGCCCGATCAATAAGCACCGATCCACAGCCGGACTTTAACGCAACTTCAATATCTTTGCGCTCGTTCCCGACATATATTGCGTCGCGACACATATATCCTAATTCCTCGCATATGGATTCAAGCGTTACCTTCGAAGGTTTCCGCCAGCCGCAATCGCCTGAGGTAAGAACCACGTCGACGAGTTCCGACAAACCCGAATACTGAATATCCTCCATGACCAATTCCCGAGGCATGCCATACGGAACATCGGTGAAGACCCCGATCGACGCTCCTGATTTCTTGAGACGGGTTAAGCAACCATGCACTTCAGGAAAGCATGACAGTCTCTGTCTGAATACCTTGAAGAACGCCCTAGCAGCACCTAGAACGCACCCGGCATCTTGACCACTTGCTCCAAGACTACGACACACCTCATCAAGGATCTCAGAGAAGCTAAACTCGTTTTCTCGCGGGTTTTTGCGAGTGTTAAAACGTGATAACACCTCAGACGCTGATTTATATTGGCTCTTACTGGGTGCAGCCTCGAGATATTCCGCCAGAGACTTTAGAGCATCTTGATAATGTTCACTCCAACTCAAAGGAATCCCTTCGTATTCAACGAGCGTATCACCAAGATCAAAAATAACTGCACGCCCAATCTCCATCTCGATAAGGTGCCCTGATGACGGCGCTAGCCGACATTGGGGCCACCGGCTGGATATGGGTGACCGGTGGAGTGGGATTGGGTGAAGGGGTGGTGCATCATGCCGCTTTCTGTTAGAACGTCATCAGGTTCAGATCTCGATTGGTAGCCGACGAAGAAATACTGGCAAAACTTTTCTCCGTGCCTTGGCGCCCCCGTGAGAGATTTTTGGCGACGGAGTGGGTCGGAGCGATAGATGATCGAGCCGCGGAAGGCGCAGAAAGGACGCGGAAGCAGTTTCTTTGGGCTCTTTGCGTTTTGAGCGAGTGCAGCGAGCGGGCGTGAGGAACATACTCTTTTGCCACGGATAAGCGCAGATGAAACTCGGATTTGGGTGTAGAACACTTTCCTTGGCTAGGTGGAGGGGCAGAATCTCTTCGGGTGCGCAAAATACGGGGAAGATATACTTTGCGTTGAAACGAACTGATTCTGCTGCGAAGACGGCATTCTCTTTTACCCCATACGCCAAAGACTCACGCGGCGGCTTGCCGACGTTGTGAGCTCTGTCTTGTTCGGCTAGTCTTTATTTTGAGTAACGAACCGACTGCATAGTTCTAGTCGATTTCCGCAAGGATCGTCAAAATACAAAGCATAGTAAGTAGGCGAATATTCAGGACAAAACATTGGGCCCTCGATATTCCTAGCTCCAGCCGAAGTCACCAACTCTCCAAGGCGATCGACATCGTTCTTCGTTTCTGCCCAGAATGCAAGACGAGTCGAGTTAGGGACGTGCTTGGGGTCTTCGATCAATCCAATGAACTCTGGCTTAGGATGATCCCGTCGAGCATGATAAGCGTTGCCAATCGGAATCTTGTCTAAATCAGGAAAACCGATGGCCGGAAGAAACACCGAGTAAAATACTTGTGCCTCTTCTAGATTTGAGACTCGAAGGTCAATATGGTCGAAGATTCTGATCATTTTAAATGCCGAACAGTTAATATTATATCAACGAATCGTCCTGATAATTCTGGGGATTTATGTTTGTTGTGATGGCGAGATGGAAGTGGCTGAACATCATGTGCTTGGTTGTGTGCTTCGCGTGCGCGGATGGATAGTTTTTAAAAGTACTTTGGTATATTGGGGCGAGGAAAAAGAGTGTGGGGTGAGGTCTTTGGGGGAAGAGTCCGCTTGGATAGGGATGGGCTGAGTTGCGACGTGTCAGTAGTGGCTAGTTGGGATTTCTGGCATTTGGATCTATCCGCTAATGGACGCGAATTAACGCTAATTTCTCCTGCCATCTTCATGACGTGAGGATTCAGCTCAAATCATCCATATTTTCGACTGCTTTCGAGCATCGTCGACTATGGGTTAGATGCCTACCAATCTGTATCGCAGTTGAACTGCCTGTGATTCAATTTTCATCCAGTATTTTCTCCGCGCCTCGAGCGAAGCGAGCGCGAGGTAAAACATTTTAACCGCAGATTTTTCAGATGGGCAAAGATTGCTTTCGGGAGACCTATTCTCCTCGCCGGAGTAATGGCTGTGAACCATCTTATTTACTCCATTTCTATGCGTGGAGTCGTATCACGAGTTATCGAAGGAGTAGGCGCCTAAATGAGCTCGGTGAATACAGGCTCCCAGGTATGGCTAGTTTCTCTAGGCCCCGGCGATCGTGACTCTTTAGTTGTGTGCGTGTAATTTCTTCTGGCTTGATCGATCCGTCATCAGGTCGTGTCTTCGTCGGTAGATGACAAAAACGATTTGGCTAGGCTTGAGTGCATGTCTCGTATGTGGCGGCTTTTGGTGGATTATAGGCCAGAATAAGCCTGAGGCTATCGTGGAGCCTGTTGTGATGGGGGATGCCGTGAATGCGATCGCGGGCAACCTCGAGGTGAAGTCTGTTCTCGAAACTGTTGTAAAGTCCGAACGGTACGGAGTCGTGCGTCGGGTAGCCGCGCTACCGATAGATCAGGCGGTTTCGATTGAGGTGGGAGAGATGATTGCGGAACTCGATACGATTGAATTAGATTCTCAAATCGAATTGCTCAATCTGCAGTTAGCCAGCGCTCGTGATCGTGAGAAAAGTCCGTCTGAATTTGAGCTCCAAGTCGATCGGCTCAATCGCGAGCAATCCGAGCTTGCCGCTTTGGGAGAGGCCGGGCGTGTGTCGAATGCGCAAATTGAAAACATTGAGGCAGAGGTTGAGCGTTTGACTCTGTTGGCAAGCCAGGAGAAGCAGCGCCGAACTCAAGAGGTTGTTTTATTGGAAAGCCAATTGGCGCAGCGTCAGTTCGAAAAACAACAAATGACCATCGTTGCACCGAGCGCCGGTACTTTAAATGCAACCTATGTTTTTCAAGGGGATATCGTGAACCCAGGCAGTTCAGTGGCGCGCATTTTTTCCCATCAGAATTTTATAGAGGTCTCGGTTCGTGAGGAGGATTTCGCGGGGTTAGCCATTGGCAATTTAGTCGAGGGCCGATTTCAGGCATATCCAGGAGAAACGTTTACGGGGAGTGTGACTGGATTGTCTCCGTTAGCTAATGCTGTGAATCGTCAACGCAGCGTCTTTGTGGAATTGGATTTAAATGATCGCGATCTGGTTCCTGGAATGACTGGACAGGCCGTCTTGATAAAAGATGTACGGAGTTCCGTGACTGTTGTCCCTCGCCGAGCTTGGATTGGCGGTCATGTCTACGTTGTTGATCAAGGGAAAGTTGAAATCCGTGAGGTTGAAACCGGTTTTGTGGGTATGGAGCAAGTAGAGATTCTTTCGGGTGTCGAGGCTGGGGAATGGGTGATTGTGGACCGTCCACATCGATTCCGAGATGGGGAGAGTATTTCTATAAAGAAATTATAATTCGATAAAATGGACGTCGCGCTCACTATTGCCTATCGCTTTGCACTCTCGCGTCGTCGAAGCATGGCTATGAGCCTATTCGGGGTAGTTCTAGGGGTAGGGTTTTACATCCTTACGCAAGCTCAGACCGGAGGCTATCAATCGTTCTTTGTAGAAACAATTTTGGGAACGAATGGAGCAATTCAAGTTACTGATCGGTTTCAGGATACTCTAGAGCCCATGGAGCTTGGTGTGGATGGTAAGTTGTTACGGGTCAGACAGCGCCAGGGAAAGCAATACGAAGAGGGCGTTGCCTATCCGGGTTTACTTATGGATGCGCTGTCTGAATTTGAGGCGATTCTTGGACAATCAGAAGTCTTGGAATCGCAGATTCGTGTGAGTAGTGGGTTTCGGCGTCAAATCGCTGCATTGTATGGCATCCGGATCGAAGACCATCGTCTTGTTTCGTCTATCGAGAGTCAGGTGGTCTTAGGGGATAGCGTTAGTTTTGAGCATGATACACTGAGTGTTATGATCAGTCCCAGAATGGCTGAGAGTTTGGGGGTGCGCCTTGGGGAAATGATAACACTCGAATCGTCCGACCAAGTTCGTAGTTATCGAATAGCGGCGCTTGTGGAATCTGGGGTGAGTGCGATCGATAAGGTGAGGATTTACATCGATATTGGCGAAGCCCGTTCTCTTCTGGGCAAACCCTTTGGGGAATCGACGATTCAACTCTCGATCAACGATCCAATCGATGCTCCATGGATCGCGGCTCAAATAGAGTCTACTCTGGGGCATGCTGCCGCATCCTGGCAGGAACGCGAACAAGTGTGGCTGGGGGTATTCAATGCGCTCTCTGTATCCGCAGGGATTAGCATGAGTGCCCTGATCGTCTTGGCGGGATTGGGCATTTACAACTCTCTCTCCATGCAGGTGGTTGAAAAGCAGCGTGAGGTAGCGATCCTGCGAGCTATGGGCTATCATCGCGCTGATATTACCCGGGTTTTTCTCTACCAAGGTCTTATGGTCGCCGTGGTTGGGATTGCTGGAGGCTGGATATTTGGAGCCGCTACCACATGGTTAGTGACTCAGATTCCACTTCGCATCCGAGGCATATTCTCGAGCGATCATTTTGTGGTATCATGGGATAGTGTGGATTATCTCGTCGGGGCATTAATCGCATTAATCATTGCTATGCTGGGGAGTATTTTGCCCGCGCTCAGAGGAAGTCGCATTGAACCCGCAACAGTGATTCGGGGGAACTAACCAATGGGAGAAATTCAACAGGCACTCGTATGCAAAGATCTGTTATGCTGTCTGGGTGAGGGCGCCAGTAGAATCGTTGCAGTGGATCATGTGAACCTGTCAATCAGTCCAGGTGAAGTCGTTTCAATTTCTGGTCCTTCAGGGTGTGGAAAAAGCAGTTTGCTCTACGCGCTTGGCCTTTTGGATCAAGTGTCAGGGGGCGAAATAGAGATCGCGGGTAAACCTGTTCCAGCGGAAGATTCTGAACGCACGCGTCTAAGGAATGAAGCGATTGGTTTTGTTTTCCAATTCCACTATTTGTTACCCGAGTTTACGGCTTTGGAAAATGTCCTCATCCCGATGCGGAAACTTGGTGCAAGACAGGCATCGAGTGATTATGCGCGTGAGCTTCTCGCTGCGGTCGATATGTCCGATTTGGCTCATCGACCAGCTCACCAGCTATCGGGGGGGGAACGCCAGCGCGTTGCTCTTGCGCGGGCACTCGCCAATCATCCAAGTATCTTGCTGGCAGATGAGCCGACGGGAAATCTGGACCAGGAGAACTCGGACCGTGTCTTTCAGCTTTTGAAGCGCTTATCGTCAGAGAAGCAGATGGGTGTGTTGATGGTGACCCACAATGCAAGCCTGGCGGAGCAAGCGGATCGTTGTTTATCGATGCTAGATGGCCGCATCGTCAACTATTGAACAGGAATACCCGGAACGTTGTGTTGCCCGCTTATCTGAAACACAAAAGGTAACCGGAAAAATCCGGCTACCTTTTGCTGTAAAATTGGACAGATAAGATAGTCCAACATAGACGAACATCAATGATCTGAAATTACAAGAGACGTTAGCCAGCGAAACAATGCAGTCAGATGCACTAACTTAAACCTCCCTGGGACTGACAATGCTGCGCGACGTAATGTCTCATACAACCTGAGTCATGTCTAATACGCTGCCAGTTGTATCAATTTTCGGAACGGGTTCATTTTTCTGAGAAATTCTTTCACAGGCATCCCATAGAAATTCTAATTTTCCTGGACCACAGATTACGCAGATTTACACAGATAAGTATTTTGTTATTAGGTGTTTATGATTGTCCTCAAGAAGGATGAAAGTTACATGTTTACCCTTTGAATTGGCGGGGTATCCATACGCTTTATCCTATAGAATTTTGTGAACGATTCTCTTTTTCGTAAATCTCTCTTGTTCATAAAGATCTGTGAATATCTGCGTGATCTGTGGTCAAAATCATGGGATAGTTGTGAAATTCTTTGTGAAAACTAAAGCGTACGCATGGATTGCGATCTGGACAGGATTGAAGTGGTTCCGAACCTTGGACAGGTTTTTTTGTTCTGTTAAGGTGTAGCTCAGCCAGCTCCTGAAGGAAGTCGAGATTGAACACGTTCAATGGTTTGTATGTGTGTTATGGGGTCGCTGCCTTTGCGGAGTGCAGGCCGTCCCCAAAGGGGGGCCGCGGTAGCGGCAAGGCCGGAGCGGAGCGAAGGCAGCGAGGGATTCATGCGGCTTGCTTCAGCTCAAAGCCAGAGCGGTATTTTTCCAAAGGACTCATTCCAAGGCTTTGGTGATTGCGATTGTTGTATTTTTTGAAAAATGCCGAGAAACCGCGATGGAGCTCCGACATCGTTTCGTAGCCGCGGATGTAGATGTCGTCATATTTGACCGTGCGCCATAGCCGTTCGATCATCACGTTGTCCAAGGCTCTGCCTTTGCCATCCATGCTTATTTTAATCTCATGGGATTTTAGGACGCCCGTGAAGGCATCTGAAGTAAATTGGCTGCCTTGGTCTGTATTGATGATCTCAGGAACGCCTTCTGCCTCTAAAG
>JABSRG010000050.1 GCA_013215165.1 Opitutales bacterium
TCCACAAATTAACCAGAAGACAAATCACCCAACAACGAATCAAAACTGACAACCGGAAATCAGGACTTCACATACGATTCACACCGGATGGATCCAACGGCTGTAGATATATACTACGCTAAATACCGTCAGAAAAATCAACCCTGCCCAGCTGAGTAACCAGGAAGCTTTGCTGGGCCGCGTGGCCTCAGTCATCTGTTTACCAAAGACAACCCAGTGATTAAGAGCCGCAAAGAAGGGGGCTGTGAGGAAGGCGAGCACCGTCACGATATCGACGAGCCGGGTCAGGCTACTGGGATCGTTGCTAGCCATAAAGATAATGATAGCCCCAGCCACAGTGCCGATGACTAGCCAGATATTATGCGAAGGCCTCTTCTCTAGTTTGATACCCGGAAAGAGCGTCAACAGTCCCTCAGACAAACAGCGTGTGTAGCCATCGATCACCGTAATGGTTGTAGAAAACATCGCCGTGAACGCAGCAAAGGAGATAATCGGATGAATCCAGCCGCCCAAGTGCGTCGTGTAGAGCTCGGTTAGCTGGTTGGTAAAGCCAACGTTACTTGCGGCAAACTCAGTCCCGCTACCAAACATCACGAGTGCCCCGAGCGATACAAACACTACGGCGAGCACCATCGTTAGGATGTAACCGATGTTGAAATCGACCATAGCCTCACGCTTGGTCATGGGCTGGTTATCGTCCCGCTGCTTAGCTTGCACCCAAAGCGATTGCATGACCGATACTTCAATCGGTGCCGGCATCCAGCCGAGTAAGGCGATAATGAAGCCAAAACCTACCAAAGTCCAAGGATTCGGGCCCTCAAACTCTGGCGCTGCCACCGGTCCGTGCACAAGGGCTGCTCCGAAGGCAAACAAGGTCGCCACAGCGAGCAAGATCATGATGTATTTCACGATATCGTTTAGCAAATGATAGTGCCCGGCGATGAGCATCGTCGCACAAAAGATCATGATTCCCAAGCTCCAGCCCTCAATGGTGCCCCACTGCCCGACCATACCCCAAGCCAATGCGCCCGTTACATAAGACACTGCACCAATACTGCCGATTCCTGTCACGGTGCAGACGATTTGAAACAGCGCCAATTGCCCCTTGCCCAAACCACGATAGCCATCGATGAGCGATTTCCCAGTCGAGGCCGTAAACCAATGGCCAAATTTAAAGGCTGGGTATTTCAAAATATTCACAAGAACCACCAGCCACACCAACGCGAAACCGTAATGCGCTCCAGCTCGCGTGGACTGCATGATGTGGGATACACCGATCGCCGCACCCGCCATACAGAGGCCTGGACCGATGAATTTCCAGATACTACGCTTCTCCGTATCGTTGCTCAGTGACTCTCCAGTAACAGACATGCCCCAAGCGATGGTGGGCCCGCTTCATCATTTCAATCTGAAATGTCATCGAAACAGTCTCCTATTTGCTTTAAATGCCTGATCAGGTTTGCTCAGGTATTTATTGCCCTAATAACCACGACTCGACAGCGTATTTCTAAAGCCACAGATTTTCGGATGAATCAGCCTTTTTTCACTACCTCCCGCGGTGCTCTTTTCGACACAGACTGTCTTGAGATCTTACGTGGTTTGAAATCTGGCGTCGTTGATACCATTTTCGCTGATCCCCCCTTCAACATAGGTAAAGACTACAAGAATGGATATAATGACCGAGTTTCCCAAAGTGAATATATGAAGTGGTGCCGAGAGTGGATTGAACAGTGTTGCCGAGTGATCAAGCCAGGTGGTGCTTTTTTCCTCGACGCCACTCCAGAATTGGCGGTTCAATTTTCACCAATCATGGGAGAAAGTTTGAATTTTCGGCACTGGATTTCTGTAACGATGAAGGGGACCTTCCCGCGAGGGAAAAAATTATATCCAGCTCACTATGCGCTGCTCTATTACACACGCGGTGTACCGCGTGTATTCAACAAGCTCAGACTCCCGATTGAGACTTGTAGACACTGTGGCAAGGAAATTCGTGATTATGGAGGACACCGGAACAAAATGAATCCCGAAGGTGTGAACCTTTCAAATGTCTGGACCGATACTTCCCCAAATCGACACCGTAAATTTAAAGTCCGATCTGGAGTGAATGAACTCAAGCTGATCATTCCCGAAAGGGCAATTCTGATATCTACCGAACCCGGTGATTTAGTTTTTGATCCGTTCGGAGGAGGAGGTTCTACTTTCCAGGCAGCTGAGAAACACAATAGAAATTGGGTCGGGACCGAGCTCTACGACTCCGCACATATTCGAAAACGAATTGAAGAAGAGTTTAGCTTTTCAGCAACACTAGAACCCGAGTTCGATACTACTGATTTATTCATCCATGAAGATAAGCAAAATCAAGTTTTACGGAGGGTCGAGAGAGAAGGTATGTCGGCTAGGACTGGCACATATATTTCTTGAACTTCAAGAAATTCTAATTTCCACCGATATCCGCGTACTAGACAAGAAGCAGGCGAATAGTGCTGGCGTCGTTCGTGAGATGATCGACGCCAAATTCGATAAGCACATGGAGTGGGTTCAGTCGAAGAGCGGTGACATTGATTGGATCAAGCGATTCCGCTACAATCAGACGATCGTATCTCGAATCGGAGTGGAGGTTCAAGTTTCTGGCCGCAGCGACCTCCTTGCAAGAGACATAGTCCACACCAGGAATAACCTTCAGGATAGCCACATTGATGTTGGAGTAATTGTCATTCCTTCAGACGATTTTGAGTATCGTCTCACTGACAGAGTAGCAAACTATTCCTACGCTGTCCGCTATGTTGAAAAAGAGCTTCGCGAGGCTCAAACTTATCCGATTGTTCTGATCGCTGTGGAACATGATGGATTCTCTGAGGCTGCTTTGCCGAAGAAGAGAACTAATAAAGGAAAAGGCTAACTAAGTAGCGGACTTAATGCACTACCATGTGTGAGTCATCTTGGACAATGATGATCGATGCTTTGCGCGCTGCTTGCCCCCAACTAGAGATCGTCTTGGATGACGTATCTCGCTACCGCGCATCCATGGACAACCTCCGCATCTCGAGTATGCCAGAGGCCGTCTTAAAGCCAAACAACGGCGCCGAAATTCAAAGCGTCCTTAAGCTAGCCAACGAGCACCGCATTCCCATCACCCCCCGAGGAGCCGGATCGGCGACTACCGGGGCGAGCTGCCCAATTGAGGGGGGCTGGGTGCTCGATATGTCTGCTTGGGATGATATCCGCATCGATCCCACCGCCATGATCGCTTACGCCGGACCGGGTGCCGCGGTCGAAGCGATCGACGCGGAAGCGCGTAAACATGGTCTCATGTTTCCACCCGACCCAGGCTCGAAAAAATACTGCACAATCGGCGGAGCAATTGCCTGTAATGCGGGCGGAATGCGCGGGGCAAAATACGGAGTCACCCGCGACTATGTGCTCGGACTCGAAGGATTTCTACCCACCGGAGAAGCCGTCAAATGGGGGGGCGACCTCCGCAAATATGTATCGGGTTACAACATCAAGGACCTCTGGATTGGCTCTGAGGGCACGTTGGGGGTCATCACCCAGACTGCGTTGCGTCTGATACCCGCTCCCCCATTCACCCGCTCCATCGTGGTGCCTTATGCGGATGAAATGGCCGCACTCGATACCGTCCGCGACATTCTCGATGCGCAGATCGTACCGGCGTGTTTAGAATTTTTAGATCGTCAGTCGATTGAATGTGCCCACCAGTTTTGGAGCAAACTCGCGCACAGCCCCGACGCCAAGGAACTGGCAAAGCGTGTACCCCGGTCGCCCATTCTTTTGCTGCAAATTGATGGTGATGCCCATGCGCTGGAAGATCAGTTCAACCGTCTCAGACCCATTCTTGCCGCGCGCGCTTCCGGGACGCTCTGGCCCTCGGAAAATGAGGATGAGGAAGCTGCTCTCTGGAAAATTCGCCGCGCCTGCTCCCAAGCCATGTTTCAGGCAGGTGACACGAAGCTGAATGAAGACGTAGTGGTCCCGCTTGCAGCCCAAAAGGCGTTGATCGCATACACATTAGAGCTCAAAGCAACTATTGGACTCGCCACACCGACCTTTGGTCACGCAGCGGACGGAAACTTTCACGTGCACATCATGTACGACCGCGGCGACCCTGATCAAAAAGCTCGCGCCCAGGACGGGATTCAGCGCTTGATGCATAAAATCATCGAATTAGGCGGAGTCATTACCGGAGAGCACGGTGTTGGCCTCGCAAAGAGCCCATTCCTAAAGATCCAGCACAACCCTGCCGAATTGGCCATCATGCAAGCTGTCAAAAAAACTTTCGACCCCAATAATATCCTGAATCCCGGAAAGTTTTTTGAACAATTTGAGATCTGGGAGCATCCTCGTGAAGAAGTCCGTATGCCTTGGGACCATTGACCACCACTCATTCATTTTCCAAATACCATCATGCCTGCATCTCTATTTCGTCTCTCCACCGCACTCTGCTGCCTAATCCTTTGGGCGGGCTGCTCTGGTATTGAACACGGACCCATCAATGAAACCGACGAAGCCAATTATCAACGCGGCAAGCAAATGCTCGATCAAGGCCGGCCTGAGGAAGCCATGGCAGCCTTTATGCGTGTTCTAGATAAACGCGATGTGGCCCCTGAGTCGCATTTCGAAATTGGCGAAATTTTCCTGAACACGGTAAAGGATCCAGTCCAGGCGATTTATCACTATAACAAGTTTCTTGAACAGGCACCGACTGCCAGCATTGCGCCTCGTGTGGAAGATCGGAGAGACACAGCAAAGAAACTCTTCCTTCAGCAACTTGAGGGCCCCGACGTTTTCAATTCGAGCGACCGTGTCGACTTGCTCGACTTGCTCGATACATTCAAGCACGAGAACAAGGAGCTAAAACAGGAACTCTTCAATCTACGTAAGCAACATACTCAGCTCTCTCAGACAATTGCTGAACTTCAAGGGCAACCGGTCGCCACAGACGCAGCTCAGGCCGCATCTGGCCAGGCGGCAGCAGATTTTTGGGCAGCGCCGCGTCCCACCTCTGGGGTAACTGCCGAGCCTGAGCCAGAAACACCTCAAGCCGGAGGGACCTACGTGGTTCAGTCGGGAGATACACTGACTCGGATTGCTATGAAGGTCTATGGTAGCCAATCGCGCTACATGGATATCTATAACGCCAATCGAGATCGCCTGAGTAATCCATCCGCCCTCCGCGTCGGACAAGAGCTACGCCTGCCATAAGCTGATGCATCTCGAAGCGATTCGCCTATTAAATTTTCGTAATATCGAGTCAGCAGAACTCGCGTGCGGCCATCCGCGCATTTTCCTCGAAGGCCCCAATGGACAGGGCAAAACTAATTTACTTGAAGCAGTCAGCCTCTTTGGATCCCTCCGTTCTTTCCGCACCTCTCAGCGCCATGCCCTCATACGTAATGGAGAAAACGAGGCTGCGATCTATGCGATGTGGAACCATGAACAACAAGGCCAGACGAGCGCCTTGATTCGGATGACTCAAAAAAAGCGCTCGGTCGCCATCGACGACCAGCCGGTAGCGCGCATGTCCGACTTCATTGGCCGGTTCAACTCGGTCACCATGGCATCACACGATATTCAGATAATTCGTGGTGGCCCCAGTGAACGGCGACGGTTTTTAGACAATCTCCTGGTCTCGACTGACGCGGTCTACATGCAAGCCCACCAAAAGTGCCAACTGGCATTGGCCGAGCGTAATAAACTCCTCAAGCTCGGCAAAGATGGTGCCCAAATGAAGGCTTTTGACGCCGTTTGGGTCCCTTCAGCATGGACACTGATGCAAAAACGAGCCGAAGCCATTTCAGCCCTGAGCCAGGTGGTCGCTGATGTATATAAAGTCATTGCCCAGGGCAAAGAAGAGCCGGGATTAGTCTATGCGCCCAACGCCAACATCGAAACGCGTTCATTTTGGGAAATGTGTGTCAGCGAATCCCTACAACGCGACCAGATTGTAGGCTCTACCCAACGGGGGCCCCATCGAGATGATCTCAAAATACTGATTAACGACAACCCTGCCGACCAGCAGGCGTCCGAAGGTCAGCAACGGGCGCTTGTCCTTGCTTTACGGTTTGCCGAGATGCAATGGATTCTAGCGCAGACCGGACGCCAACCTATTCTGCTCGCCGACGATATCTTAACCGAACTTGATCCAACACGGCGCAATCAGTTTTGGAAACTCCTGGGCGCCATGCCTCAGCTCCAAATTATCGCAACCGGCACTCAGTTTCCTGAATCCGAGGACAGAGAGAAATGGCAGGCCTTCGAGGTCAAAGAGGGAAACTATACTGCCATGGTGATACAGTGATATCGATTTTCTAAAATCTCTCTCCATATCTTAAAGACACGCGCGACCTTTGAAGCGTGGTGCTGAAAAAAACAATAACCATCGTAGCCATATCTTTTTGGGTCTGCGGCTTGAGCGCGGTGATGATCCAAACTGTCGGCAAGCACTACTTACCTATGCCCGCCGCTTTTGAAGCGAGCACCATACCCATAAAAGCGGCACCAGATTCTGACACGTTTCACATTCTACACTTCCTCAGTCCCCACTGCGGATGCTCTCTGACGGCAGCAGAATACCTAAAAGAACGCCTACCACAGCCAGACCAAACTGAGCGCATAATCATCGCTGGCCAAGATCCCAGGATAGACGCCTTGTTTGAGGGGACAGACTGGGCGATTGAATCCTGGGATGCGGACGAAGTGGAAGCGACCTATGGTGTAAGTGCTGGACCGTGGCTTATGATCGCAGACGCGAGCGGCGCTGTGCGTTATAGTGGAGGGTATGCGGCAACGCCCGTACGAAGCTCATCAGACTTTCAAGACTTAACGCTCCTCAACGAAGTAAAGGAAAACCATCAGCCCGACACCCTTCCCGCATTTGGATGCGCTACCTCTACACGACTACAAAGCCAGCTCACCTTCATTCCCATCAACATGTAAAACGGACCCCAAAGGCCACACACATCTGCCAATTATGATTTCTGCTTTCGAGAAAAACCATTACCAGCGCGTCCATCGTGCGCTCCTTATATTACTTTGGCTACATGTGCCCGTTTTTGCCGGCATCACCTATTTCTTCAAAACAAGCCCGATTGAAGCATTTGCCCTTGGACTCGCCATCAGTATTGGCCCCACAATCGCATTTGCGCTCAACAGCAGCGGCCGAATCACCAGCTATCTCATCGCCTTCAGTTTCGCCTGCATGTCCGGACTCCTGATCCACCTAGGACGCGGGATGATCGAAATGCACTTTCACGTCTTTGCCATGCTCGGCGTTCTAATCGCCCTAGCTTGTCCGATCTCTTTGATCATTAACGCTGCCACGATCGCCGTCCACCACGTGGCCTTTTTCTTTCTGCTACCATCCAGCCTTTTCAACTACGAGGCAGCCTTCGGTATTGTGGTTGTCCACGCTCTATTCGTTGTCTTGGAAACCGTGCCAACGACGCTGATCGCATGGAAATTCAACCGTTCGATAAAAGCTCAAGCGATTGTCACCGACCGCCTTGTGGATACTGGAAACAGCCTTTTCGATACCGTCAGCGCACTCAACGATTCTACGAGTGAACTGGCAAAAGGTTCTGATATACAAGTGGAGTCCGTTCAGGAAATCAGCTCAGCCATGGAAGAAATTTCTGGCATGACCAAATCCGGAAGAGAGCGCAGTAGCGAGGCCCGCGATATATCCCAATCCAATAAAAAGGCCTCAGAAGAAGGCTCAGCCAGAATGCGTGAACTGTCTGATGCAATGACTACGCTCAAAGGCTCTCATGAAGCGATTTCCAACATTATCAAAACCATCGATGAAATCGCCTTCAAAACCAACATTCTTGCCCTGAACGCAGCAGTAGAAGCCGCACGAGCTGGCGAGGCAGGCCAAGGGTTTGCCGTAGATGCAGATGAAGTCCGCACCCTAGCTCAATCTTGTGCCCAAGCCGCTCAGAAAACTTCTGTGCTGATCGGAGAAGCACTCAAAAACGGCGACAACGGCTTCAACATAGCTAGCCAATTGTCGGAAGACCTCATGCGGATCACAGAGGATTCAGAACGTGCATTTGGCTACGTCTCAGAGATTGCTACCAGCTGTGACCAACAGGTAGAGGGCGTCAATCAGGTAGCTGAATCAGTCAGCGAAGTAGATAAGATTACCAGCGATCGCAACGCCACAACAGAGTCCATAAGAAATGTAGCGACTACACTCCACGGACAGGCCGAAGAGATCGCTGGTATGGTGCATGAAATTGACGCGCTGATGAAGATCCGGTCTAGTTCAAAGAGTAAGACGAAAAAATAAATTCAGTCGGTGGGATTCACAGGACGGACCAGCCATCCGTTCCAAAATAAATACGATCTAACTCTCAAAAACGGTAGGGATGTTTTGCCTAAAAGTCAGACCCCCGGGGGTGGATTTATCCATTTCTCTGAATAGAAACTATCACTCCGCTTCACTTCGCTTCCAGCAGCTCTCCAAATGGTCGTCCACAAGTCCAACCGCCTGCATATAGGCATACATAATCGTCGTTCCCACAAAGGTCATCCCGCGTTTTTTGAGATCCTTAGATAAGGCATCACTGATCGGCGTGGAGACCGGGACTTCCTCAAAATCCTTCCAGTGATTGATGATGGGCTCCCCATCTACAAAACGCCACAAATAGCTATCAAAGCTCCCGAACTCCTCCTGTATTTTCAAAAATATGCGCGCGTTTTGTCGCGTCCCATAAATCTTCAGTCGGTTACGAATAATGTCGGGATTCTGGCGCTGCGCCTCCAGTTCCGCATCCGTCATCTGAGCCACCTTCCCCACATCGAAATGGTAGAAAGCCGCCCGGTAACCCTCGCGTTTTCTGAGCACCGTCTCCCAGCTCAATCCCGCCTGAGCTCCCTCAAGAATTAGCATCTCAAAGAGCGTGCGATCGTCGTGGACCGGCACGCCCCACTCTTCGTCGTGATAAGCGGCATAGAACTCCTTCCCCACACCATTCCCAAAGCAACGCGTCATATTATCAGCCATGGATTCAAGGGGATCATATAAGGGAGAATTGTGGAATTCATTTTCCGTCGAGTGCACATATTCGCGGGCTCGATTTACTCCCCACTTTATGCAAGCTCGCGCTCATGCCAGAATCTTCTGAACAGCGCCGACTTCTAGATTGGTTGCACGATCGCTTCCCAGACTCACCGCTTAAGCGCCTCAAGGGCTGGTTCGCCGATGGTCGCGTCACGCTGGACGGCAAACCCGTGAACAAATTCCACGAGGTCTGTAGCGACCCTGGGGACCGTCTCCAATTGGGAGAGACCGTCAAGAAGACTGACGCCAGCGGTCGTCGAGGAAAGACAACTGACTTCAAGATCCGCGACACACGTCTGCGCTTGGTGCACGTCGATGAGCACCTCCTTGTCGCAGATAAAGAGGCTGGACTCCTCTCAGTGCCTGCCGAGGGCGTGAAAGCCCAATCTGCTCTCGACATTCTGCGTGGAGAAACCCGTCTGCCGATTCAACCCGTCCACCGACTCGACCGTTTCACGAGCGGACTCATTTGTTTTGCTGTCGGCGATGCAGCGCGCTCCGCGCTCATTGAGTCCCTGCGCGCTGGAGAGATTGATCGCCAATATATTGCCTTTGTCGAGGGCACCTTACCCGAGCGCCAAGGCACCTGGGTCAACCATCTTGAACTCGATCACCGCGGCGATCAACAAGTCGCTGGAAAACCGTCTGAAACAAGCACCCGCGCGGTGACCCATTATTGGATATCACAAACCCTCAAACGCGGTCCCGTTGCCGTCTTTTCAAAGCTCAAACTCACACTCGAAACCGGGCTTAAACACCAAATTCGTCTTCAGGCAGCATCCGCAGGCGTTCCATTACTCGGTGATCGAGGTTATCACACAAAGTATATGGATGCCGATGGCCGCCCACTGCACATCCCCATCGACCGGCAAGCTCTCCATGCCTGGCATCTGAGCGTCCCGCATCCGGAAACAGGCGAAACTATAGAGTTCGAAAGTCCACTCGCACGCGACCTGACGCTTCTCCAAAGATGGATGAAGGAATGAATAGATAAACAATCCGCAGATGTAGAAGCGGTTATCTTTTGCCGTTCAAATCGAAGCCAAACCCGCGAGCTAACAGAGCAGCTCAGCCACAAATCAAAACAGACTTCCCAGGGACAAACCCATACGTCCAACCGAACCACGGATACAAACCTCCAATCAAAGATCAGCGGATATACTCAACTAATCGCTGAGTAAACACGTTGCGCTCAGCTGCGCGCTCTGGTGGAAGAGCCCCGTCCCAACTGCTATTGATCACCACGACAACATCACTTTGAAGGTCGATATAGAGCAACTGACCAAAAATTCCCGCGGCAAACACAGCCTGATCGCCGTCGCGAAACCAGAGAGCTCCGTAGCGAGAATTAGCTTCAGTGGGCTCGAACAATGCGTCGAGCGACTGGATGCCTAAAATCGGCTTACCATCGGGCGCGCGACCGTTATCGAGAACCAGACGCCCTAAGCGTAGCAGATCGCGAGGCGTCGCTGCGATGCAACAACCGGCAGTTTCCAGCCCATCCGGCTGATTCAACATCCACCAAGCATCCGATTCCATACCCAACGGTTGCCACAGCCATTCAGAAAGGAGTGTCGACAAGTCTTTACCCGCGGCAGCGGACAAAGCTGCTCCCAACAGATAAATCTCCCCAGTATTATAATTATAGAGCTCCGTCGGCTGAGCAACCTGAGGCAGCGTGCGCATGTGGTGGATGAGCCCGTCCATGCCACCCTTTGCAGTAAACTCTGCCAGACGGCTCACATCGGACTGCGGATCCACGTAGTCCTCATTCCAAGCGACCCCGGAACTCATCCGCATCAAGTCAATTAATCGTGCTTCAGCATAAGCCGAATCTCGCAGCTCCGGCAAAAAGTTAATCAATGGCTCATCCAAACTTGATAACACCTCCAGCTCAACCGCACGCACCAAGAGCAGTCCCAGCATCGACTTCGCTATAGAGAATCCATTCCAGCGCGTCTCAGCGCTGTGTCCCAATCGATACACCTCCGTAAGCAACTCGCCATCACTCCAAACCAAAAGAGCAGTCACCGCATTACGCTCCAAGTAGTCATCTAGAGTAAACAAACTCTCATCATGTGGGTAACTAAAATCCTCTAAAGCAATCGACCCTTCCGGTAACGCCGAGCCATCCTCACCAGCCATGATCGCTCGCACCGGCTTTAGATGATGCATGTTCCGCAACCCGATCGGACGCTGTTCAGGCTCCCAAAAGAGCACATCCGTATCGCCAATCGCATCCAGCACTCCCGCCTCCTCATCGGTGAGAGCAAATAGCTCGAGCACAGGCATTAATGACAATAATAATGCCAATTTAGCCGGGGTGAAAATCTGCTTCATTTGTAATTATTCGCCATTTCTAGAAAGACATACAAGCCCGATAATTTAAATTTTATCACCGGCCACAAACCTCTTGATATCAAATCTTTAGGTGACAATTGGACTCATCATGCCAGCTTCGCAATTAGTCATTATCAACGGAAAGCCCGGTTCAGGAAAAACCACGCTTGCTACTCTGCTTTCACAAAAGCTCTACACGCCACTCCTCAGCCGTGATCAGTTTAAGGAAGGCTACGTGAATTCCCTGGATCGTGGACTTGCCGAATCAGAGAATATAAATCTAACCGTCTATCACGCCTACTTCGAAGTTCTACACCTCGCCCTGGAGAAAGGTTTTTCCCTAGTGATCGAAGCAGCCTTTCAGCACAATCTTTGGGCCCCTCAATTGGAGAGATTGCGCAAGCTTGCCGATATCCGGATCGTATACCTGGAAGTAGACAGCAACACTACGATGCAGCGCCGAATCGCACGCGACAAAACCGACCCTAAATTCGTCTACTACCATAACGATAAGGTAGCCAAAGCTGCAAGAGACGGACAATCCGTTCCGAAGCCTGGCGACCATCAGCCACCACGAACCGATCTACCCATACTCCGTGTGAACGCAACAGATGGTTATGATCCCGACATAGATGAGATGTTGGTCTTTATTCGGGGAATCCCCAATAAAAGCTAAAGCGATTCACTCATAGGGCGACAGTGTTCTTCGCTGTGGATTGATCTTGCGTCTGGAATTCGCCGAAAGTGCCGAGCCGTTGACTACCAAGATTGTATCAGGGATAATTACAGCCAAAAGACTGTATATTACGTATAGAAGTTCTCACTGATACAGGCTGCTGAGATCGAAGTAACACCCCCTAATTCTGCACCATCCGATAATCCCATTGATCTCAGAAAAAGAACGCACTAATGCACGGTCATGTCGCGTTCCTCACCCTCCTGCCTCGCCCTGATTCATCCCGATATGGAGGAGCTCGAACTGGTCGCCCCTGTCGATTTAATGAGGCGGGCTGGCGTGGAAGTGACTACAGCATCTACGGGAGCGTCGTTAGCGACTGGGCGCAATGCACTGACGCTTCAGGCCGATTGCCTATTGGCTGAACAAGTGGGCAAGGAATTTGACCTACTCTTCATTCCGGGAGGTCCGGGAATTAAGGCACTCGTAGAGAATGAGGCGATATTGGAATTGGTGCGCACACAGGCGCAATCGGGCAGATCGATCGCAGCTATCTGCGCGGCACCGACCGTTTTAAAAGCCGCAGGAATATTGAATGGCTGTCCAGTCACGGCACATCCTTCCGTCTGGCCCGATCTAGAAAATGTCCAGAAATCCTCTCCACACGTCGTCTCCGATAAGATCCTCACATCTCAAGGTGCCGGCACTGCAACCAGCTTTGGTCTCGTGCTCGTGGAGCATCTCTGTTCGACCGAAGTTGCTGCTGAAGTCGCCCAGAGTATTTGCTGGCCGTATGCCCTATCCAGTTTTTCGAAATAAGGCCTATAATTCGTTTATCTATCTCTCATGAAACATCACACATTCGTCGTCATCGGTGGAGGTAGCGCTGGCTATGCTGCCGCCAACACTGCGCGCCAATTTACCGACGATGTCGCGATCATCGACAACTCTGAGGAGCTGGGTGGCCTCTGTATCCTCAAAGGCTGCATGCCCTCTAAAACACTCATCTACATGGCCGAGGTCATGCACCTTGCCCAGCACGCAGCGACCTTTGGGATCGAAGTGCCAGAGCCGCGGCCCAACATGAAAAAAGTCCACGAGCGCAAAGTGACGATGATCGACGATTTCAAAAATTATCGTCAAAAAAACCTCCTCGATACCAGCAAATTCACCCTCTATCGCCAACGTGGGGAGTTCATCGACGCGGACACATTCCAGCTTGATGACGGCACGCAGATTACGGCGGATCACTTCGTTGTCTCGACCGGATCGATCATTTCCTCTCCGCCAGTGCCTGGACTCGACTCTGTGCCTCAGCTGCTGAGTGATCATGTGTTAGACCTCGATAACTTACCCGAATCGATGATTGTCCTCGGAGGAGGAATTGTAGCGGCTGAATTGGCTCAATTCCTCAACCGCATGGGCACAGAAGTGACCCTGATCCAACGCAGCGAGTATATCTTAAAACACGCGGGCGCGGAGGCCGCTTCAGTCGTGCAACAAGCCTTCCGGGATGAGGGGATCGCCTTATTCACCGGGACCAAGATCCATGCCATTGAGGAAATCGCAGATCAAGGAATTCGCGTCTCTTTCGAGTCGGGAGGCGAGTCACATGCAGTAGAAGCAAAACATCTGTTTAATGCTCTGGGCCGCGTTCCCAACTCAGCTGGCCTCGGCCTCGATAAGGCGGGAGTCTCTGTTCAAAAAAACGGCCTGATTCAGGCAGACCCCTTTCTGGTTACCACCAATCCTAAAGTCTACGCTGCCGGCGACGTGACTGGCCCCGATGCTGTGGTCCATACGGCGGTCAAACAAGGTGAGACCGCTGCTCTCCACGCCTTCGGACAGACGCCTAAGCCCATGGACTACAGCTGTCCTTTCGACGTCATCTTCACCGACCCACAGATCGGCCGTATCGGCCCTCAGGAACACGAACTCCGCGAACAGGGATATGATGTCATCAGTGCCGATTACCCGTTCGACGACCATGGAAAATCCATTCTCATGGAGGCCAACTATGGCTACGTGAAGATCTGGGCAGATCGGAAAACGGGTAAACTCCTCGCAGCCGAGTGCGTCGGTAAAGACGGAGGCGAACTCGTTCACGCTTTGTCGCTTCCCGTTCAACTCGGTTTGACCTTGAAAGACATCAAGGGAATTTACTGGTATCATCCAACACTATCTGAGATCTGGGAATACCCCATCGACGATCTCTACGATGCCATCTACGACTCTGAATAACCTATGCCTGAAGCACCCGCCTTTCTAACCAATCTCCTCGCAGCTCAGTCGCCCACCGGTCACGAATTTCAAGCACAGGCCGTGCTCGACGCAACCATTGAGCCGATCGCCGATGCCTACGCGCGCGATCGCATGGGAAACCGCACCGCACGGCTCAATCCCACAGGAAATCCCACGCTCATGCTGGCCGGCCATATCGATGAATTAGGCCTGATCGTGAAGCATATCGATTCCCGCGGGTTCCTCTATTTTGATGTACTCGGTGGGCATGATTTGAGTATCATCTCCGGCCGTCGCATCGTGATCCTCACCGAAAATGGACCCGTCAAGGGCGTTACAGGTAAACGTGCCATTCACCTGATGAAGCCGGAGGACCGTAAGAAAGTTCCGCAAATCCATGAGCTTTGGATCGACATCGGCGCAAAGGATGAGGCAGACGCGCTTAGTCGCGTAGCTATCGGCGACCCAGCAGTCTATGATATGGGTTTCGAGATTTTGTATGGATCTATTGCCACTGCGCGCGCGTTCGACGACAAAGTCGGTGCCTACGCTGTGTTCGAAGCCTTCCGCCGCCTGAAAGATTCCGAGAACTTGCAGGCCCAAGTCGTCTCAGTCGGCACGACTCAGGAAGAAATCGGAACCCGCGGTGCCATTACCGCAGCAGAAACGATTCAGCCCGACCTCGGCATCGCCGTCGATGTCGGGCACGGCACCGATCACCCAGACACCGACCCGCGCAAACACAGCAAGCTCAAATTGGGAGGTGGCCCCATCATCGGACGTGGCCCCAATATCAATCCTTTTATGTTCAAGCGCTTAGTAAAAGTAGCAGAAGCGAAAGAAATCCCCTATCAAGTCGAGGCAGAACCACGCCCGACGGGAACCGACGCACGCGCCATTCAGATGGCTGGCCAAGGCGTCGCATCAGCGGTCCTTTCGATTCCCCTGCGCTACATGCATACACCGAGTGAGGTCATCGATCTAGAAGACTTGGAAAACACTGTAAAGCTCCTCGTCGGTTTCGCGGAGTCGCTCAAGGAAGGCGAAAACGGGGTGTGGTGATTTTGGTTACAATAAGCACTCAAAGCCGCGAGCCGGCTGGGTGGCTCGGCTGCAACTTAATTCAGGGCGTCCTGTCTCGGCGGCGACGAAGCGCCGCCCTCCAAGGATTTCTACGACTGGGAGGTATGCTTTGGCATGATCCAGCGCGCTCATGCAATCCGAACCTACTGCTGCGCCCCAGCAATTTGTTGCATCAACCGTGCAGATAGGCGCTCGATGCCAAGGCGACATTGGCTGCTTGCTGGGTAGATGTCCTGAGCAGCAAGAAGCTGGGTGAGGCTAGCCGCGTATTCTTTATCATTTTCGAATTCACTGGCAGCGTTGAGTTTCGCCACAAAAGGGGATGCTCGGGGAGCCACGTCAGCGCGGGCCACATTGAGTTCAACGTCCTTGGGATCGATTGCAGTAGCTTGTATTAGGATTTCCCAGGCTGCGTAAGGATTTCCTTGTGCCACCATCTCTCCAGCCTGCGCCAATAGAACGTCGATGCGCGCCACATTATTGACCACATCTTCGAGTTGCTGACTGCGAGCTGGATCCTGGAGCAAGGCCACTCCCAGCTGTGCACGGTTATCGTAAATCTGCCTGAATGCCCCGCTGGCCAACACGCGGTCAAACTCGACCGTAGCTGTGCTAGCGATGTCCGAACGATTGACCATGTTCAATGAAAACTCCTCGATCCGAGGGTTCAATGGCCAGATCGACGTGGCTCGGGCCAAGCCTGCTTCCGCCTTCTCAAATTCTTGAGCGGCCATCGCCTGACGCGCTGACATCACGGCGAGGTCACTCATGCGTTGGGCCGAGCGCGAGGCTGATAAGATCTGTGCTGAAGAGAAATCTCGGGCACGTGCTTCAAGGGACTCGGCGAGGGCATCTACGCGCTCAAAGTCTTTGAGATCGAAGAGCTGACGTGCCTGTCGGGCATCGCGATAGAACTCATGCAAAGCGACTTTTTTATCTGTATCGAAGAGACGGATCTCCGGCAGATGCTCGCCGAGAAAAAAGGTTTCCTGCAAGCGCTGGAGTGCACCAAAGAGTTCCTCACGACCATACAAGGCCTGGACTGAATCCACACCGATGCGGACATCGTTAATGGCCTCCCGTGCGATGAATTCGAGCGTAGCCACCGTGTGGCTTGCTTCAGCCGTGCCGAGCATATCGGAAATCTCCTCCTGCCCCACTTCGAGCTCTTGCGCGGAGCCTTTGAATATCAATCGATAAAATGCGGATGCCAACATGGCGTGCTCGAAACGACGCTGAGCCATGAAGCCGACGATCTGAGTCTGAAACTGGAGCTTCGCCTGGATTCCGTTGTTCGTCGTCGATGCTTCGAGGGCCTGAATCCTTGTTTCGGTTTCCGCCAGATCCATAGCTCTAAATTGAGCTTCGGTAACCAGTCCACCGGTCTCACCGGTTCCGGCACCACGATTACCGCCTCCTTGGCCACGAGCGCTGCGAGCCTCATCGCGCGCGCGTGCGCGCTGGGCTCGATCGATAAAAGCAGCGCGGTTCGCCACAATCTGCTGCTGAACACGACGCAAGTTCTCGAGCTCGAGCTGAGAAAGACGCCCAGATTCGTGTTCTTGCCTGATGCGCCAGGCGTTGAATACATGATTCGCGACAACCAGGCTATTGCCGCCATCGAGATCAAATGAGGATGCATCAAAGAGCATCTCCCAGATCTCCTGAAGATTATCCCCATTCAGCTCCAGATTATTCACCTGCAAGCGCTGGGATATTTTCTCCATCAATGCGTTATATGCCTCGACGTCACCACTTGGGCGGGGAGCAGCCAGATAACGCTCAAAGCGCGCCCGCATGATGCGATTGTCGCCCATATTGAAGGTCCGTCCCTTCCAATTGAATGAACCCTCTTCAAAATCGATGCTATCGGAATCAGTGTCGAAAACACGGTCCATACCCTCGAGCATTGTATTGCTTTCAAAAGACTGAGGTTGCCCAGAAGTTTGCATTGAAAACGGAGTCCCCGACTGCTCGGATTGAGGTCGCGTCGGCATGGAGCCGTTCGGCATGACTCCCTGTCCAGCAAGTATGCTACTTAACACAAGCAAGGGTAAGCACTTAGTATTTTTCCATTGTCTCGACATAAATCAGCCCTCCTTTGCGTACGACTACTTCAAACACATACCTTTGTCCTACGTGGACATTGGTTCTCAAGTTATCGTGAATAAACACTGGCAGCCGTGGATCCCCTTCATTTGGCCTTACAGACACCAACCGCCCCACGCCTTCTTCAAACTCCAAATGCGCATCGATATTTCCGATTAATGCATAGCGATTGCCCGTTAAATTTCCGGGATTACTCACGTAGGCATCGACCTCGAATTCGGGGAGATTCGACGTTTTACCGCATCCGGACAGAATACATGCCACCAGAAAAGAGAGAGCCGTGAGCTTCAAAAAGTTAAACATTGTGAAGAAGGTGAAATTCCACGGCTGGTTAGGCAATTGATTTATAGAACAGAGCCAGACTTCTCACGATTATTGGATCTGAGTCCTCCGGCAGCCCCACCAAGCCAGGACTAATCCGACGAGCCCTTGCAGAATCAATACTATTAGGGCTGTCTCAGGAGCATGGGTCGCACCGCCATAAGCTTGAAGAACCGTATCATAGTAGCGCGATTCTATCATTGAGCGTATCGTTCCAGACCAGGCCCAGAATGCATTGATCATTGGACGGCAAACCGGCTCCATCCAACCGGGCAGCTCAAGAACAATCCCTGCCAAGGGCAGCTGAAAACCAACGAGGTAAACAGATAACAAAGACGCACGTTCCGGGGAGTTCATTAGAGCAGAGAATCCGAGACACACCCAAGCCATTGAAACCACACTCATGCTCAAAGTGGCTATTTGGATACCCCAATCCCCGGGAAACCCGACAATACCCTTCACAAACACTGCCATCCAAGCGCCTTGGACAACGCTGATCAGGCCGACAAAAACCGCCTTAGAAGCGAGATAGGCTGCCGGGCTCAAGCCACGTAGCCGCTCTTGCTCGTAGACGTTGCGCTCTTCGGCGATCTCGCGCGCGCCATTATTGCTTCCCATCAAGGTCAGCAAAACCACCTGAAATAATACGAGCCCAATCACCAAAGTTCCGATCTGGGTCAGCTCTACTTCATACGCAGCTCGGTTCGCCAAATCCTGGATGGTCACATTCACCCCGACAGGGTCCGGCAGACTCGGCACAGCAGGGAGGCCATTGAATGCGAAGATCACGACCATAATCGGAAACCCAAGCGTGATTGCAAAGATGAGAGCTAAGGCACCGCGATCCCTAAAAAACAATCGCAAACGGCGCGCCAGCAAGGCGAAAAACTGGCTGATCAGGCCAGGACGGCTGGATCGAGCCTGCTTCGATGTTTCCACAGCCGCATCGACATCAGGCGGCGGAGACAGCTCGCGCTTATCACGCCAACATGCATCCCACGCTTCCACTGACTGCTTCTCCAGCGAGTCATATAATTCAAGTGGACTCTCCAATCCAAAGTAGCGCATCATTTCTGGATAGGTGCCATGAAATACCAGATGACCTTGATACAACACCGTGACCGCATCAAATACCGGCAATTGACCCAAATTGTGGATGATGCACGCGAGGGTCTTTCCTTCATTATCTCTAAGATCGCCGAGGAGCTCTAGAATGCGCGACTCCGCATTGGGATCGAGGCCACTGGTTACTTCATCGCAGATAAGGAAGTCCGGATTCGGAGCGAGCTCCATAGCAAGGCCCAGACGACGCAATTGTCCTCCACTCAATCCAGATACGCGATTGTCTCGCTGCGCCTCTAAGCCGACGACCTTTAAAACGTGCTCGAGCTGCGCCTTGCACTGAAGACGATCTCTGACGCAAAGCGACAAGGTCGAACGCAGGGACTCCTCCACGGTTAAAAGCGATTGCGCGACACTGAACTGTGGAGCTAAACCGACCTTACCAATGAGTTCTTGAGTCACCTCGACCGGCCTCCCCCTCAACAAGACTTGGCCATCGCCAGGCATGATCCGCAGCAACGCCTTCATAAGGGTGCTCTTGCCACATCCTGAGGGACCGACAATAGCATGGAGCTTCCCATCCTCGAGACTGACGCTGACGTCAGTTAGCAGGGGCATGGATCGATCTGGAACACGAACAGTGAGAGAATTGCAGGAGAGCACAGGGTCTTTTCGGAATTTTTTGTCTAAGCTTCGCCCAAAAGACTTGGACAAGTCCATGAGTCAGCGCAAGCGTGCGGCATGAAATCCAAGTATGTCCTTACAATCATGCTCTTCTTCCTCTCTGGCATCGGTAGTCATGGGCAGGTGAGCACACGGCACAATGCCCTACCAAATGCTGAAGTCTTTGGCATCGAGGTCGATGGCCGGCAAGCATTCTATGGCCGTGTGCGCGGAATTAACTCCGTTTCGACTCAGAGCTACCTCACACCAGCATTTGCAGTCACAGAGATGGTCATCGATATGATCCACAGTCCCCTGCAACTTAGGATCTACAGCACTACTCCGCTCGACGCAGTGGGCTCCGGGTCGAGTGCCGTCCGGGCCGCTACACAGGATGTCCCTATCAGTAGTGCCGCAGTGGACGGCACATCGTCTGCGGTGAGACGCTTATCCGAGCCAGTTCGTGACCGCCTAGATGCTGTAGGTGACACGACACCGGTTGTGAAAGACTACCCTCTAACTACCCATTCGAAGACCATCGAGTATAAGTTACCAAGTGCAGGCCACGTGGTGGCACTGTTCAGAGAGTTTTCCGAACTTTGGCTCGCTATGCCAGAGGCAGTAGAGGAAGCACGGAGCGCTGATCAAGAGAGTCAGCTCACTGGCCGAATCAGCCCATTATCTCGGGTAATTTTTACCATTGAATAAACCTGTAGCCGCCTAAAGAAAGTCAGAAGAGATCGTTTTTCAAATGCTATCACGCATCCTTTTTTGCATCGCTCTTCTCTCAAGCATCTCCTTGATAAATGGGGAGACTATGAGGGAATTTACCAATTCTCAAGGATCTACGCTGCGAGCTGAGATCTTATCAGTCAACCGAGCCGAGCAGGTCACGTTGAAACGTGATGACGGACGCATTTTCCGCGACCTCCCCATCGATATGTTCAGCAATGCTGACAGAAAGTATATCCGTCAGTGGCAGGCAAACCTCGAAAAGGCACTGAATAATGCGGACATTCAGGCAAATTCTGATTTTACAGTCACCGTTGGGAAGCGTCGAGACGACGATTTCAATAAATACAATGACATCGACGATAGAGTGGTAAAATACGCCCCTAGAGTAAACATTCATAACGACGAAATCAAAGAAACATTCACGGACGTCCGAGGCACCTTGATCATCGTTGGCCAAGAAATACTGAGGAAAAATGAATATGCTGTGCTGTTTCGAGAAGACTTTAAACTAGATCTACCTCCGGGTGAAAAAACGACGTTGTTTAGAACTAAATTTCGAATGGCCTATGATCCCGATTATGGGGGCCAGAATTACAAGGGTTATCTTATCCAAATCAAAAATCGACAGGACAAAATTATCTTCTTGAAAGCTTCAAAAGGTATTTGGGAGGACAATGTAAACAAGTTGTTGAAGGCCAAGAAAGGCTATACCTACGACCGCAAATTTAACCACCAGATCGGGTCGGTTATTCGATTGGCACCTTATTGATTTATTAGTCAGACAGAGACCAGTTCCATAGTCAGGTCATCAAAACATCAATTAAGTTGATCTCACGCTCAGCGCTCAATTCTCTTGGGAACCTATGCCAAGAGCTTTTGTATCGAAAAAGAATTCTTCACTGAGCGATTTATTCACGGGTCTCACCGACCATTGCGAGTTAGAGGCGATGAAAGGCCCATGGGTAAATGGAGCTTTCGTCCATGCGTCGCCTGAATCGATCGCCACCGGAAAAATCTCTGGACTGACTCACAAAGGTAATGCGCGCTGGATGGGCCTGTATCGACGCTCCGTCTTCTGGTTTCAACCCTTCTTTGGCAAAGACGCCTCGGACCAACCTGAAAAAGGAGAAACCATTCTGGTCTTATGGAAGTCCGGAGGCAGCTATAACTTAGCCCTAACACTCAGCCATGGAAGCACGCGAGCCGCCTTCGATACTGCGGGTGACAGTTTCACGCTAATGATTGATCAAGACAAAGGCACGCATGCAGAGTCTGCCGAGCCCGTCTTATTTCTTGCGCGCGGGAAGAATCCTTTCTCGCTGATACGGGGCGCTATGGAGACCTGCTCAAACCGTTTCAAAACCTTCCGCCTACGTGAGGAGAAGACCGCGCCAGAATTTGTCGATTACCTCGGATGGTGCACTTGGGATGCATTCTATAAAGACGTCTCAGAGGCCAAGGTCCTGAAAGGCCTGCGGTCATTTTCGAAAGCAGGCCTGATCCCAGGGTTTATGATCATTGATGATGGTTGGCAAGACGTTGAGAACTTTCGAATGCAGTCTTTTGATGCCAACAAGAAATTCCCAGACGGCTTGGCTCCCATCATTGAAAAAGCAAAAAACATGGGTGTGAACCTAGTCGGAGTGTGGCATACGCTCCAGGGCTATTGGCAAGGAACCGATGCCAAAGGCCCACTCGCCAAAGACTACAGAATTCGTGTCAAGCGCGGTCGAGTAGATCACTTTAAAGGTTGGCCAGAGCAATATGATGCCACCGAGCGAGACATGGTGATCGCCCAAGACATCCACCGCTTTTACCAGGACTACTACACAGAACTGCGCTCGCAGGGTGTCGATATGACCAAGGTCGACAACCAGGGCATGCTCGAGGATTTCTGCGGAAAAACCCAACCGCGGGTTGCCAGTTATCGCGCATATCAGCAGGCGGTTCAAGGAGCCGCTGCTACCCATTTTGAAGGCAACCTGCTTCATTGCATGTGCAATAGCAACGATATCGCCTTCCACTACGCCACCGCATCGGTCTGGCGCAACTCCGATGACTTCTATCCAGACAAGACGATCAGCAAGCAAGGGTGGCACATCCTCTGTAATGGCATGAATGCCTTCTTTTCCCACACGTTCGCTATCCCCGACTGGGACATGTTTCAGAGCTATCATGAAAGCGGTCTTTTTCATGCCGCAGCGCGCGCTATCAGCGGCGGCCCCGTCTACGTCAGTGATAAACCTGGGAAACAGAATTTTGAGTTAATCCGAAAGCTCTGTTTTGATGATGGCACTGCCATTCGGAGCGCAGTTCCAGCCGTTCCCACCGAGGACTGCCTCCTGGTTGACTGCGAACATGAGGCGTTCCCATTCAAACTACAGACCTATCAAGACTCCATTGGTATTCTCGGCGTTTTCCACACCTTGACTCGTAGCGACGATGCAGTGGAGGCTCAAAAGGTGACAGGCTACTGGGGCCTTGACGACCTTTCTGAATACGAAGGCGAAACATGCGCAGTCTATAGCTACAAAAGTGGAAAGATCCAAACGGTCAAAGCCGGAGACAAACACTCTATTACACTCCCCGAACTCGGTTTCGATATTTTAACCGCCTCGCCTATCGAACACCCAGACTCTGGAAACGAAAAACTCGCGGTAGCGCCGATCGGATTGACGAATAAATTGCACCCCTCGGCCTGTATGGATGGCTGGGGTTGGAGCGGTAAAAAAACCTATGGTGTCGCCCTCAAGGGGGGTGGCGAGTTTACCTTCTTCAGTAAATCAAAACCAAAAAGCGTGCGGGTCGACGGTGCAGACACGAAATTTGATTTTGACCTGAAAAAGAAAATGGGCCGAGTCAATGTAGCCTCTGACCAACAGACTCTGCTAGAAATAGGATTTTAGACGATTTGGAGATAATCTCTATCGGTCGATAATGTCGCCGATATCTATTCGTAAACGCACAGCAGCGTTTTCGCAGCCTCTACGTAGCAGCCATGTCCGTCAAAAACGCAGACTATTATCCAAGCTCGATCGAGTCCTATTGGCTCTCTTCGCTGCTGAAGGCCTTTCCAGGAGAAGATCGCTCATCGGCCCTAGAAAAACTGGAAGAGCCCATACAGGCCCTCAGCGATGCATTCACCTGTGAGCGGCCCAGAGCATTCAAGAATTACGGAAAGGCTGCTGAGGCATTACTAGGTTATGGCATCTTCTATTATCCACAGACCTGGACGCGGGTGCGCTTTCCTTTAATCGAAGCCCACGACCTCCGGGGCTGGACTGCACCTCAGGATCGTCCTGTAAAGATTCTCGATCTCGGCGCAGGTCTCGGTGCCGCCAGCACTAGCCTAGCCCAACTCTGTATCGACCGTTTTGGTTCGAGCTCAGCTGAAATCATGATGATCGACCATTCAGCCGAGGCATTACTTCAGGCGCACGGCGCGGTCCAAGCGCTCAACAGCGACGGATACACGCTCAGCTTGCTCACCCAAAAAGGGGATTTTCGTAAATACGACGGCCTCCCTAACCCGAAGAAAGATACCTTCGATCTGATCGTCATCAGTTTCGCAATCAATGAAGCCTTCGGTCCTGGCAACGACAAGAAGGCCTATGCGTGGCTTCGGAAACTCAAACCGCTACTCAATCCACAAAGCTTAATCCTTATCGCCGAGCCAGCGATGCGTGAGACAAGCGAACAACTCTATCGGATATCTGATCGCGTAGCCAAAGACTCGATCTTCGAAGTATGGGGGCCCCAGCTACATATAAGTCAGTGCCCCGCTCATTATCAGGACAAGTTTTGGACTCATGAAGTCCGTGAATGGTCGCCTCCCTCTTCGCTCAAAGAAATAAATCGCACACTCTGGCGCAGTATCGAAGACCTCAAATTCTCATATGCAACATTCGGCAATGCCTCAGCGACGCTATTTGAATCATCAAAAACCTTCCTGCGCCTCGTATCTCCCATGAGCCGCATGAAAGGGCACTACCTGTTGACAGGGATCGCAACGGACGGAAAGAAATACATTTATGACATCCCGACACGCGGTTATAACAGAGATGAGCTCTTCGCTCTAGATCGAATCAACCGCGGCGACATAATCGAAATCGCCGAAGTCGAAGAAATGGAGGACCGATTGAGAATCCCAAGACCTGAAGATATTATCTATCATTTCTCGCCTACTTGAAGCGATCCTTCAGGCGAACAAAGGGAAATCGGGCACTCCGCGCCTAAATTAAGAATGCGATCGCGAGGCAATGAGGCAACGAATTCTACAACTGGAGGGGTATGCTTTGTCCATGACCCACTGCCCCAATAACCCGAGAAAATCACAGGCTTTCCTAAAGCGATTTAGGTGGCTGAAAGGCGATCACCCTTCAGAGCATCAATTAAACGGATACCCCTTACCGTATACCAACTCACCTCCGGTGTGACCTGCTAAGGACACGAGAACAGCCGAAGCAATGAGAACAATACGGAAGGCCCACATCATCTTGTTGCTCCGCTTTTTGTCCGCAAGGACCAGCAACACCCAAGAGACGATAGCTGCGACCGCAGTGGCGACTCCCAACCAACGGTGTAAATTGATGGTGTAATTCTCAATATCCGCCAAAATCCAACCCGCCACTACCGCCGCAGGACTGCTCAAAGCCGAGATAGCTACGGACCAGTGCACTGCCGAAGCCCATGCCTTTTGCTTACGGAAAATAAGCCCAAGAAATTCCACTGCCGCAGCCATCAATAGCAGGCCTATCGGGAAATGGACCACCATCGGATGTGTCCGCGCGAACAGTTTGCGTATTGAGATGGGTTTCTTTTTCGGCACCGCTTCGATGGCCTCTACCCCCGCCGCCTCAAGCTTGGCCAGCTCAGCGGCTTTGTAAGCCTCCACCTCCTCCATGGGCGGAAGAGGGTGTTCTCCCATGGCGATTATCCAAGCCCTGACGATTTCAATTTCTTCTGGAGTGGGTTTGTGGACGTCGCTCTCAGGCGGTGGCATCAACGCGTCCTCATCGTCAGTAATCATCAAAAGAAAATTCTCACTACCCTCCGGATCTCCGGCGAAGAGGTAATATTCATCCTCTAGCTGAAGTTCTAGATCCATGACATGATCGAAATCTCCCTTCACCCGCTTTCCGCTGTTGGCGTCATGACACTCCGCACAGCTCTTGCTGAAGATGTCGAGTACCTTAGCAGTGAGGGCAATCGGTGATTCGGGGACCTCATAATCAGATTGGGCGGTCACCCAGGGTACCGCCCAAAACAAAATCGCCGAAAAAAGCAGGCTTTTACGCATCATGCGCATCCAGTCATTTATTCGTCTTCAGGCTTATGTGCCTGATGTCCGGAAGACTTTTGCCTGCGCATCATATTGATCTTCTCATTGGCTGCATCGAAGTCTTCGGCATCAATTGCTGCGTAAAGCTCTTCGATTGTCTTTATGAAGATATCCATGTCCTTTTCGAACGAAGCCATAGCCGTCTCCAATTCCTCTCCCTCCATGCCTTCGTAGCGCATGGGGACATACTCTTTAGAAATTTTTGCTTCCTTTAAAATTACGTCGATATAACCAAGGTAAGTTTCTTTTTGAGCGGGGTCTGGACGTCGAACAGCTTTGCGCAATTCGCGAAAAGCATCGTTCAGCTTGTCCATGGAATCTTCCATTTTGGTGTGACCGTGGCCATCTGCACGGAGATTCGACATACTAAAAGCAGTCGCAAAGACCGCGAGTATTAGGGTGAGGCGGATGTATGAATCTTTCATAGTATAGTCAGCAGAGAAAACGGGAGTCTCAGAGAAAAGTTTCGCTACACACTCACAAGAATCGGTGCAAAAGGTGATAGTTGCACCGATTATCTGACAACACTACGAGCTTCGACGGCGCTGGTCTACCAGGGTCACACAAAAGCACATAGACGCCAGATAGAAGGTCAGAGCAATCGGTGCGGCTGTATAACCCGCCCAAAAGGTCGACCAAATCGGAGTAGTGGGTGGCACAAATGGGAACATCAAAGAAGCCATAAATAGCCAAAAAAGTGCTGTAAGTATGAGACAAAATCCCCATAGCTTAGGACCGACGAGGCGTTTCTTAGGTTCAGGCATAAATTTAAGGAATGTTTTTAGGCATAAGTGTGTCAAACGCTAAAGACTAAAGACGCAGATCATGAAGAATATGAAGACAAAGCCGCAATTTTTACTAATCATTACCGCTATTTTCACATCGTTCGCCCCTCAAGCACTTGCATTCAGGCCCATTGCATCCGACCCAGACACTGGAGTCGTCCTCGAAGGAATGGACGTGATCACCTACCGCGATGCGGAAGGGCCCCGCAAGGGACATCCAGCCTACCAAGTCGAGTGGAAAGGCGTTTTTTGGCGCTTTGAGTCTTTGAAAAACATGAATCGGTTCCAAGCAGACCCAGATAGATATGCCCCTGTTTTCGGCGGATACTGCGCTATGTGCATGTCTGATAAAGAAAGCGCCCCAAGCCACTGCGAAATTAACTTATTCGCCATCCATGAAGACCGGCTCTACATGTTTGCTACTCAGGAGTTCCTCGATCTCTGGCTAGAAGATCCCAAAAATTATATCGCAGTGGCGGATCAGTCTTACGAAGGCCTCTTAGCGTCAATACCCACGACTGATTGATCGGGCTTTTTGGACATTGAACGTGCACGCAACTCTACGCCAACAGATGCGGCGACAATTACCGTAGCACCCAGACCAAAAGACGGCCAGTCCGGTTGACTTCCAGCCATTGGAATAGCCAGGGCGACACCCACTGGGACCACCCAGTTATTCGACACGGCGAGTACACCGTTACTCACATGGGCTGCTCCAGAATTCCAAAGGAAAAACCCAAGTCCCGAGGCGATGACTCCCAGATAGACGATAATGCCGATTTGGCTAAGACTCGGTGAAGTCGATCCTTGAATGCCTAAAAGGACTCTCGCCCCAAAATAAAGAAGAGCCACACCTGCTCCACCTACATAAAGATAAAGCATGGAGCGGTGTGCTGGAACAGATGACTGACGGCTCCAACGACGAAACGCTACTTGACCACAGGCGAAACAGAAATTCGCGATCTGCATCAGCGCAAAGCCAATCCAGATCGCTTCTCCATCGAGCAGCGGGGATTCGCGGATAATCCAAGCGCCTAGAAACGCAAAAACAGCCAGGCTTAGTATTGCCCAATCCAATTTCCTTTCCCACAACCCGCCGATAAGCGCAACCCAGATGGGGGTAAACGCCGTAAACGCCGCGACCAGGTAAGCTTCGATAAACTGAAAGGCCGACAAATAAAAGCTATACATCAGACCAAACTGAACGGCGCCAATCCCACAAAGAACCCATAGATCACGGGCGCCCATACTCGATCGCCACAGGAACGGCGAGAAAACGATGACAGCCGTCAAGAGACGACAAAGAGCCACCCACCCCGCATCCAGTCCGGTCAGCTGAGATCCGATAAGTCCAAAGGAAAACGCCCAGATCAGTGTCGCACTCAATAGCCTAAGCATCTAAGCATTGAGTCGTTTAGAGCAGCTGGGTCAATGGATACGTTTTGTAATTTATATGGGTGGGGGTAATCCACGGAATCTTCTCACGGGAGGATCTTCGTCGTCTGAGCAGTCTTCAAACTGGATATTCTCTAGTCCTACCGTTCCAAATAGCTCTAGCTCGAGCCGGTCCCAGGATCGAGTATTCGTCAGGTGTGAAATAACGCACGAGCTGTTCCGTCAGTTGGGCTAGTTTGGAACATCAAATAAGGTGGCGGAAAATCAAGAAATGCATAGGAGCTTTGCATTGACCTCGATTGATAATGCGCAAGAAGTAACCTGCCTCACTCGAAAGAAGGTTTTTGGGCGTGTGGATTATCAGATCGCACTGCTCAATCATCAATTCTATGAGACTAACATTTCTTTTTTACGACAACCGAGTATTACCATGAAAATATGAATTCTTTTTGGCCATCCAGTACTCGAGAGTTATGGCAATGCTTTAACCGAACAATACAGCAAGGGAGCGCAAGATTCCGGTCATGAGGTGCAGCGAATTAATATAGCTGAACTCGATTTCGATTTTTGTTTGAGAAATGGCTATGCTGCGGAACAGGCCCTAGAACCTGATATTGCCGATGCCCAGGAAAAAATTAAGTGGGCCGATCATTTAGTATTTATTTATCCAACTTGGTGGGGCACGCCTCCAGCCATCGTGAAGTCATTTATTGAAAGGACATTACTGCCAGGATTTGCTTTCAAATATACTAAGAAGAGCAAGAAGTATGTAACCATGGATCGTTTCCTGACTGACAAAACAGGGCACGTAATCAGCACCATGGACGCGCCAATCTGGTATTATAAATGGATTGTGGGCGATCCTGGGTATAAAATGATGAAGGATGTCTTCGGCTGTTGTGGTATAAAGTCGCTTGGCCGGACCTATTTTGGCTCGGTTAAAATGTCAGACCAGGAAACCAAGCATCAATGGCTTGAGCAATGCTATCAGATGAGTAAGGACATTAATCGATAGTCGATTTACATAATGAGCTGAGACCGTTTAAGGTGTGGGAGGTCAGGTTAAAGGCACGAGATAAAATAGGGGAAGCCATCCCTGGTATGCACGACGACAGCGGCATGTGACTTACGTGAGATAGTCACGCTAATGTATCCTATCCACAGCCATCCCACAGGGATAATCTAAAAAGTTAAAAAAATGGTTGGCTCTGGACGGCTTCCGACCAAGGAAGCCAGTTGATGAAAAAGAAACCAAAACCAACCAAGCACGGTTCTGTCGTCTTCCATCAGCTTTGCAAGCTCATCCCCGTTGGGATGGTCAGCTCGTTGGCCAAAGAGCATGGAATCGATAAGAAGAGCCGGACGTTTTCGCCATGGAGCCACGTGGTCAGTTTGTTGTATTGCCAGCTCACACACTGTATCGGGCTAAACGATTTGTGTGACGCGCTGCGCCACCATAACGCGAAGCTATTTGCGATACGGGGGGCCACGCCGCCGAGTCGCAACGGACTCTCACATGCTAACAAGAACCGTAATGCCGACATGATGGAGGCTTTGTTCTGGCGAATGCTCGATCATCTACAAACTCAGTTTCCCGGCTTTGGACCTACGGGGCGCTACAAGGGTTTGCCCCGTCGTTTCAAAAAGACCGTTTACAGTATCGACTCTTCAACCATCGCTCTGGTTGCCAACTGTATGGACTGGGCCAAGCATCGTCGGCGCAAGGCAGCGGCCAAGCTGCACCTGTGTCGGAACCTCCAAACTTTCCTGCCCTCGTTCGCCGTCATCGAGGAGGGCTCGCAC